>NZ_JODF01000009.1:0-188062 GCF_000717945.1 Streptomyces sp. NRRL S-920 | reverse complement strand
CGTTGAGGTCTGATGCCGGGGTGGGGTGTTGCTCTGGCGGGAGTCCGCAGGGCTGGCCGGGGTGTCCTGCGTACCGCCGGGGCGGGTGCCGGGCTGCGGAGTTGTGGAGGGTGTGGCTGGGGTCTGGTGAGGGTGCGGGGTGTTGTTGGCGGTGCGTTGGGGCATCGCCGGGGTGGGTGCCGTTGAGGTCTGATCGTTGAGGTCTGATGCCGGGGTGGGGTGTTGCTCTGGCGGGAGTCCGCAGGGCTGGCCGGGGTGTCCTGCGTACCGCCGGGGCGGGTGCCGGGCTGCGGGGTTGCGGAGGGTGTGGCCGGCGTCTGCTGAGCCGGGGAGGTCGGCGCCTTCTGAACCGGGGTGACCGGTGCGCCGATGGGGGACTGGCGGGTGGCGGGCCGCGCGGCCGGGTTGTGCGGGGGCGGTGGGGTGCTGCTCGTGGCCGGGTGTGCGGGCTCCGCCGGGGCGGGGGGCACCAGCCCGCCGGTGGGGGCGCGGCCGGTGCCGGGCCGCGGTGTCGCGGCCGGAGGCTGCTGACTCAGCGGCTGGCCGAGTCCCGCGCGGGGGCGTCCGCTCTGAGGGGCGCCGGTGTCCGGGGCGGCGCGCTGGACCCGGCGTACGCGAGGCCGTCGCTGTACGGGCTGGACGGGGGAATCCGCCCGCACAGCGACGGGGTCTGCTGCCGCCGCGTTCCCGGGACCGGGCGCGGCGGAGGCAGGCATCCCCGGACCGGCGGGGGACACCGGCCCGGGGACGTCTATGGGCCGGACAGAGGTGTCCGGCGCGGTGGGAGAACCGCTCTCGGCGGCGGAAGGTGCCGTACGCGTACGCGTGGCGCCGACAGGGAACAGCTGCCGCTGCGGTACCGCGTTCGGCGGCGCCGACACCAGCGGGGATCGCCCTGCGGGCGCACGCCGCACCCGGGGTACGACACATGCGCCCGACGCCGCTGAATCGAATGCCGCCGAGCGCTGAACCGCCGCGTCCGCAGGGGCGTTGGGCCCACCGGAACGGACCGCCGCGTCGCCCACCGCTCGGCCGGGCGTGGGACTGGGAGCGCCCTCGGGAGTTCCCCGGCGCCGCTGCGGTGCGGTCGGCGTGGACGGCGTCCGCGCACCGGTCACCGGGACGGCGGCAGCCGCCCCGGCCGCCCGCTGAACGAACCCAGCGGCCCCAGGAGCGTCAGAGCCCGCATCAACAGGAACCCCACGCACAGGCAGACTCAACGAAGGCAGGTCAAGGCGTCCCGGCCGCCCGGCCACGGGTGTGAGGACATCGCGGAGCACGCCGCCAGGGGCCGAGGCACGCACCGCGTGACCCAACTCACCGCCTAGGGACGGATTCTGATGGGTAGACAGCATGGCGCCGAAGCCCTGCTCGGCGACCGTACGCGGCGCCGCCAGGACACGCTGGACCGGCGGCACGGCAGCCCAGCCACCACCACCGCCCCGCACACCCGACGCCACCTCAGCACCGTCACCGGCACCGGAGCCAGCACCGGCACCAGCAGGGGCACCAGCACCGGCACCGCCGCGCGCCGTCTCCACGGCATCACGCCCCCGCGCCCCACGCCGCCACCCGAACAAGCCCATCACTTACTTACCTCGACTCACCAAACCGCCCGACAGTCCTACGCCCGAAGGGCACCCGCCCCAACCCTCACTGCCCGGCCTCCGCCCGCTCCACCAGCCTGGCCGTCCGCGCCACGTACGCGCGCCGGTCCGCGTGTTCGAGGTCGAGGATGTCGTCCATGCCCCAGTGGAAGTGGTAGGCGAGGTACGCGACTTCCTCCTCGATGCGGTCGGCCGCGTACGTCACGATTCCCCCAGGCGGCTCCCGGCCAGCTCCACCTCGAAGGGCTCCGCGCAGTGCGGGCACGCCACGGCCGCCCGCGTGTGCCCCTCCGCGTTGATCTGCCGGTAGAAGTCCTGGAGGAAGGCGAGGTCGGAGGCGAACATGTTCTCCACCGTGCCGTCGTGGACGGAGCCGAGCGTGCCGAGCCGGGTGATGACCCGGCCGAGCAGGACCACCGAGAGGTACGCCGGGTTCTCGCGCACGCGCACGTCCCGCAGCGGGACAAGCTCGTCGCGCGCCGTCGCCAGCCGCATCGCGCCGTTGCGGTGCACGGTCCCGGACTCGTCCACGAAACCACGCGGCAGCTCGAACTCGAACTCCGTACGCAGCGGTTCGCGGACCGCCGCCGCGCCGCCCGCCACCCCCGGAGGGCCTTCGCGCCGCATTATTCGATGACCAGCTCTTCGAAGACGATGGTGACCTGCTCGGTCAGCGCGGCGGCGTCGCCCGCCTTGACCCCGCTGGTCTCCACCTTGCTGCACCAGGCGTTGCGCAGGTTGTACCGCTTCACCGGGTTGTTCTGGTAGTCCATCATCATGATCGTGGCGTTCTTGCGCGCCGAACCCATGTCGCCCGCGATGGACGTGTTGATCCACTCGCTGAAGACGGGGCTCTGCGTCATGCCGCGGGTGACCGTGCACTCGCCGGCCTTCTTCACGCCGGGCATCTTCTTCACGACGGGCTTCCCGTCGGCCGACACCTGCTGGTACTCGATGACGTCCTGCTCCATCGACAGGCCGCTCACCTCTTGGAGGTACTCGACCATGACGCCGTCGATCTGAAGGCCGAAGTTGTGTGTGGTGAGGGCGTCACCGGGCTGAAGGGACAAGGGAGTTCACTCCTGTTGTGGTTCTGTGGGGCGGTGATGTCAAGTGCGTACGCGGTACATGCGGCGCACGCGGTACTCGCGGCGTACGCGGCGTACGCGGCGTACGCGGTCTACTCCTCCAGCTCGCCGCCCCCGCCGGAGAACTGCGCGAGCCGGAACACCACGAACTCGGCGGGCTTGACCGGCGCGATGCCGATCTCGCAGACGACCCGGCCGAGGTCGACCGACTCGACGGGGTTGGTCTCCGCGTCGCACTTCACGTAGAAGGCGTCCTCGGGACGCGATCCGAACAGTGCGCCCGACCGCCACTCGTTGACGAGGAACGCCGAGACGTTGCGGCGGATACGCGCCCACAGCGCCTGGTCGTTGGGCTCGAAGACCACCCACTGGGTGCCGATGAGAATCGACTCCTCCAGGTAGTTGAAGTAGCGGCGCACGTTCAGGTAGCGCCAGGCCGGGTCGGACGCCATCGTGCGCGCGCCCCACACCCGGATGCCGCGGCCCGGGAAGGCGCGGATGCAGTTGACGCCGATCGGGTTGAGCAGGTCCTGCTCGCCCCGGGTGATCTGGAGTTCAAGGTCCACCGCGCCGCGCACGATCTCGTTGGCCGGCGCCTTGTGCACCCCGCGCTCGGAGTCGTTGCGCGCCCATACGCCCGCCATGTGGCCGGACGGCGGCACGACCACCGACTGGCCGGTCGCCGGGTCGAAGGACTTGATCCACGGGTAGTACAGGGCCGCGTAACGGGAGTCGTAGCCCGCCAACTCCTGTCGCCACTGCCGTACCTGACGGGCATTGAGCGACGGGGGCGGGTCGATGATCGCCATCCGGTCGCCCATCAGCTCGCAGTGCGAGATCAGCCCGAGCTGGACCGCCTTGACCTGCTCCTCGTCGATGAGCCCCTGCTGGTAGGCGGCCATCAGGTCCGGCACCGCCACCATGTTGATCTCGTCCAGCGCCTCCAGGCCGCCGAACCCGGTGCGGTCGGCGGAGTCGCCGATGAACTGAGCGGTCTCCACGCGGGCCACGGACCCGTTCGACGCGGGCGTCGCGGGCGCGGCGGCGGGCGCGGGAGCGGGCGGCGCGAGCGTGACGGACTGGGCCTCGGGCCTGGCCAACTGGCCGCCCGCCGAGGCCTCTTCGAGCACGATGGTCTTGGAGCGCTGCTTGACCTGCGTGACGACGTAGTTGCGCGCGGTCTTCTTCGCGCTCACGTCGAAGCTCTCGACGACCTTCTCGCCGTCCTTGACGACCAGCTTGAAGCGGTCCGCCGCGCTCTCGCCCTCGCCGTCCTGCACCTCGACGGTGAGCGCCCCGCCGTTGCCGGTGCCCGCGGCGATCGCCGACACCGTGAAGGCGCCGAGCGCCACGGGCTCGCCCGCGGTCAGCTCCTTGGGCGCCTGCGCGGCGGCCGCACCCTGCTGCTGTGGATCGGCGCCGCCCACGGTGTCGGTACCGCCGACCCGTACGACGTACGCGGCAGCGCCACCGTTGTTGAAGAACCCGTACACGGAGTGGGCCAGGTAGTACCCGTCCGTGAACTCGCCGAACGCCGCCACGTACTGGGACCAGTTGGTCACCAGCGTCGGCTCGTTCAGCGGCCCGCGCGGCGCCAGACCGACGAAGGCCGCCACCGATGTGCCGACGCCCTCGATGGGGCGCGAACCGCTGGCCACTTCTTCGATGTAGACACCGGGGGACAGGTACGTGGGCATGTGGGCCTGGCTCTCTTCCTGGAGGCGAGCAAAAGACTGAAGGGGAACAAGGGGAACAGCGGGAGGGGAAACTGGAGGGCATCAAAACGATGACCCATGTGCGCCCCGGTGCGTAGAGACAAACGGACGTCAACGAGGGCAGACGCCGCTGCCCGTTCGGCCGCCCTCCCGGCCCTCGCGGCGAAGGCCAGCCGGGCGACGCGGCGCGGTGCGCCCGGAGGCTGTCGGCGGGGCAGCGGGCGTTGCCCGTCCGGACACGTGCGCAGGCGTGGGGACGGTCCGCGGCCGGGCCGCGTTCTACCCCGCCCCCACCTACGGCCGGATGTGCGTGGTCCGTGGCGCATATGCCCCGCACGACGTCCCGGCGGCGTCCATACCAGGTCAAGAAGGTGGCGCAAGTGCGCCGGGTGCGCCGGGAGGCCGGTGCGACTGTCGTACCGTTTGGTGCGGATGGTCATTCGTGGCCAGTACGAACGGGCACATTCACAGGGCGCTACGGGGCAAGGGGTGCGGGCTGAGCATGCGGGGCGACGCGGACGGTGAACCGGGCCAGAACGGCGATCCGGGCCAGAACGGCGATCCGGGCCAGAACGGCGATCCGGGCCGGAACGGCGATCCGGGCCGGCGGGACGGGAGGGGAGCGGGCCAGGTCGACCCCGGCGCGTCGCTGTGGTTCCAGGTCCTCGGACCGGTACGGGCCCGGCGCGACGGGCAGCCGCTGAACCTCGGCTCACCGCAGCAGCGCGCCACCCTCGCCGTGCTGCTGCTGCGCGACGGGCGGCCGGTCTCCGCGTCGGAGCTGGTGGACGCCCTGTGGGGAGAGGAACCGCCGCCGCGCGCGGTGGGCACGCTGCGTACGTACGTCTCCCGGCTGCGCACCCTGCTCGAACCGGGCCGGCGTTCCCGCGAACCCGCCCGGCTCCTGGTGTCCGCCGGTGACGGCTACGCCCTGCGGGTGCCCCGCGCCGCTCTGGACGCGTGCGAGCTGGAAGACCGGGTGGCCGCGGCGCGGCGGATGCGGGCCGCCGGTCAACACGCCGACGCACACGCCGAGTTGACGGCCGCCCTCGCGCTGTCGGACGGCACCCCGCTGGCAGGTCTGCCGGGCCCCTACGCCGGACGCCAGCGCGACCGACTCACCGAACTGTCCGTCACCGCCCAGGAAGAACTCTTCGCCTGCGCCCTCGAACTGGGCTGCCACGGCGAGACCACCGCCCCCCTGCGTGCCTTCGCCGCCGAACACCCGCTGCGCGAACCCGCCCAGGCCCTGCTGATGCTGGCCCTGCACCGCGCCGGCCGGCAGGCGGACGCCCTCGCGGTGTACGAGAGCACGCGCCGCACCCTCGCCGCCGAACTCGGCGTCGACCCCGGCGAAGCACTCACCGCGCTTCGCGACGGGCTGCTCAGGGGCGGCCCCCTCCCGCCCACCGCCGGTCCGGGCCCCCTCTCCGGTCCGGGCCCCTCTTCCGTCGACCCGCGCCCCCCGCTGCCGGCGCCGAGGCCGCTCCAGCCGTCACCCCTCCAGCCTTCGGACGTCCGCCCGGCGGAACTTCAGGCTCCGGAGGGCCGCTCCCGCCCCCTCGACGCCCGCCCCTCCGACTCCCGCCCCTCAGGCCTCCATTGCTCCGACGCCCACACGTCGGACGTCTACTCCCGAACCCCCACTGCCCCCGCTGCCCCCACCGACCCCATCACCCGCCCCGCCCAGCTCCTCCCCACCGTCCCCGACTTCGCGGGCCGTGAGGCCGAGACCGGGCTGCTGATCGAGACCCTGCGCGGCGCCGTGTCCGGCGACGATATGGCCGTCGCCACGCTCACCGGCCTCGGCGGAGTCGGCAAGACCGCCCTCGCCGTGCACGTCGCGCACGCCTTAAGGGACGACTTCCCCGATGGGCAGCTGTACGTGGACCTGTGCGGCGCCGACCCCACCCCCGGCATGGACAGCGGCAGCGCGCTCACCGGCTTCCTGCGTGCCCTCGGCGTACCCGAGAGCGCCGTACCCGACGGCCTCGACCAGCAGACCGCCCTGTACCGCTCCCTCCTCGCCGGGCGCCGCGTCCTCGTCCTCCTCGACAACGCCCGCGACACCGCGCAGGTGCGCCCCCTGCTGCCCGGCACCCCGGGCTGCGCCGTGCTCGTGACCAGCCGCTCGCGGACCATCACGCTGCCCGGC
Organism: Streptomyces sp. NRRL S-920; assembly: GCF_000717945.1. NCBI lineage: Bacteria > Bacillati > Actinomycetota > Actinomycetes > Kitasatosporales > Streptomycetaceae > Streptomyces > Streptomyces sp. NRRL S-920. The sequence goes on along the minus strand of NZ_JODF01000009.1, from coordinate 181,497 downwards.
GCGCGCCTCGTCGACGTCGAGGCGATGGACGAGCGGGAGGCGCTCGGCCTGCTCTCCGCCATGATCGGCCGCGACCGCGTGGCCGAGGAGCCGGCCGCCGCCCGCGAACTGGTCGCCACCTGCGGCGGACTGCCCCTCGCCGTCCGCATCGCCGCCGCCCGGCTGGCCGCGAGGCCCGGCCGCGCCATCGCCGACCTCGCCGCCCGGCTGCGCGACGAGCACCGCAGGCTGGACGAGCTGCGGGTGGACGACCTGGGCGTCGAGGCCACCTTCCGGCTCGGCTACGAAGCACTCGACCCCGGCCTGGCCCGCGCCTTCCGCATGGTGTCGCTCTGTTACATGCCCTCGTTCTGCCGAGGAGCCGCGGGCGCCCTGCTCGACGTGAGCGAGGAGGCGGCCGAGACGGCTGTCGAACGGCTGGTCGACGCGGGGCTCATGGAGCTGCACGGCGAGGACCGCTACCGATTCCACGACCTGGTGAGGCTCTTCGCCAGGCAGCAGTGCGAGCGGCACGAGAGCGTCGCGGAGCGCGCCGCCGCCCGGCTGCGGTTCCTCGACTACGTCCTGGCCACCGTCATCACCGCCATCCGCCGTACGAAACCGCACAGCGTGCTGCCGGACCTGCTTCACCGGCCCGCCTCCCCGGGCAAGACCCTGCCGGACGAGGCCGCCGCGCGGGACTGGCTGGTCGTCGCGCACTCCCGTCTGTACGCGGCAGCCGAGAACGCCCTGCGCCACGTCCCGGACCCCGCCACCACCAAGGGTGAAGAGGGCGAGGCGGGCGCCCCGCCGGGCCTGCGCCCCACCGTCGACCTGCTCACCGCCTGGTCCCACCTCCTGATCGGCACCGCCCGACACCGCGACCTGGAGCCGCTCGCCGAACTGGCCCTGGAGACCGCCCGGCACCACGGCGACGACCTCTGCGCGGCCCGCGCCCTGCGCCTCCTCGGCGCCCCCCACTACGGCACCGAGACCTATGGCCGCGCCGAGCGGATGCTGCGCGAGAGCCTGCGGCTGGCCGCGTCGGCGGGGGATCCGCTGGTCGGCGCCGAGGGCAGCCACGAACTGGGCATCGTCCTCATGGGCCTCGGCCGCTCCGCGGACGCCCTGGAGCAACTGCGCTTCGCGTACGCGCGCTTCGGTGCGCTCGGCGGGCACAGCGACCGTGTGCGCGTCCTGTCGCACATGGCACGGGTGTACGTCGCTTTGGGGCGGAGCACGGAAGCCGACACCGCGCAGTCCGAAGCGGTGCGCCAGGCACGGCGGTCGGGCGGTACGTCCACCCTCGCGCACGTCCTCTACCAGGCGGGCTGCGCCCTGCTGGCGGACGGCCGCGCCGCCGAGGCCGCGGACCGGCTGCGTGAGGCGCGGCGCCTGCACGCCCGCGCGCGCGACCCGCGCTGGGAGGCGCTGTGCTGGGCCCGCCTCGCCGCCTGCGAACTGGACCTGGGCAGCCCGGGCAAGGCCATGGACTGCGCGGACGCGGCGCTGGCCGTCGAGGGCGAGCTGGGCGACGCCTTCTGCCACGCGCTCGCGATGGCCGCGCGGGGCCGGGCGCTGCTCGCCCTCGGTGACCTCGACCGGGCCAGGGGCGCCCTCCTGATCGCGTACCGCGTCCTGGACCGGCGCGGCGCCGTGGAGGCCACCGCGATCGCCGCGCTCCTCGCCCAGTGGAAGCCGCACAGGGGCACGCCCCGCCCGCTGCTCTCGGCCCACGGCTGAGAGCCCGTACGCGAGGGCAACACGCGCTGCCCCTGACGTGGCACTTTCGTACAAGGAGAGAGCCCGTGACGCCCTCTACCGTGCCCGTATGACCTGGTGGAACTCCCTTGACCCGGCCGCGGTGACCGTTGACCCCGGTGGCCGGGCGACCGTACGGCTTCGCATACGCAATACGGGAGACACGGTCGAGGAGTACCGGCTCGGGGTGGTCGGCACCCCGGCGGGCTGGGCCCGCGTCGAACCGGAGGTGCTGCGCCTCTACCCGGGCAGCGAGGGAACGGCCGAGATCTCCTTCGCGCCTCCCCGCTCGCCGGACTCGACCGCGGGGCCGACGCCGTTCGGCATCCGCGTCGAGCCCCGTGAACACCCCGAGTCCCGCGATGTCGTCGAGGGCCAGGTCACCGTCGCGCCCTTCTCCGAGATACGGGCGGAACTCCTGCCGCCCACCATCGTCGGACGTTTCCGCGGCCGGGCCTCCGTCGCCGTGGACAACCTCGGCAACACCCCGCTCACCGCCTCGCTGATCGCCCGCGACGACACCGACCGGCTCACCCTCGACGTCCTGCCCACGAGCATCCAGGTCGCCCCCGGGCGGGCGGCGTTCGCCCGCATGACGGTCCGTCCGCAGCAGGTGCGGTGGACGGGCCCCGCGCAGGCGCACCCGCTCACCGTCGCCGTCCGCCGCTCCGGCGACGAGACCGCGTACGAACTGCCGGGCAGCTTCGACCAGCGTGCGGTCCTGCCGCGCTGGCTCCTCGCGCTCGGCAGTGTCCTCGCGGCCCTCGCCATCGCGTTCGCGGTGTTCTGGTTCTCCTACGCGCCCAAGCTGACGGGCTCCGCGCGCGAGAACCAGGCCGCGGCGGCCCCCGACACGGCCCCGCAGGGCGGCGAGAAGGACAACCTCGGGGACGCCCCGCCGCCCCCGAAGGGGAAGAAGGTCGTCGACGCCTCGGACCGCGGTGGCGGCGGCGGGGCTTCCGGCGGCGGAGGCGGCGAGGGCGGCTCCTCGGGTTCGTCCGGCGGAGGTGGCGGCGGCGGTGGGGGCGGCGCCGGTGGCGGGGGAGACGGCGGCGGCCGGGACGGCGGCGGAGGCGGCGGCGGTACGTCGAAGTCCGGCGGCGGCAGCGCGGCCCGCGCCAAGGCGGGGCCGCCGTGGAAGCGGGGCTACAAGCCCGACGTCGTCGTCGAATACGCCCAGCGCCGCCTCGCCGCACTCGGCTCCAGGAACTCCTGCACGCTCGACGGCCGCTGGACCCCCGGCGTCATCGACGCCAACACCGAGGCCTCGCTGATCTGCTACCAGGAGGCCGTCATCCGGTCCGGCCGCAACAGCGGCAACAACACCGCGCAGATCTTCGCCACCGATGACAAGGGCACCCTCGGCAGGGCCACCCTCACCTCCCTGTGGGCGCAGGGCATCCGCGCCGACGACGTCCGCTCCGGTGCCGACAACTGGGAGGTCGTGCAGTTGAAGGCGGCGTTCTGGTGGGCCTCGCAGGCCGGCATCAGCAACGACGACCTGAACCGCGACCGGGCGTACGCCGAGCACGGCGTCACCTACTTCGAGAACGGCCGCACCCCGCCCACCACGGCCCGGTACGACAGCGGCACCGCCGGCCACATCAAGGAGTACCAGGGTGCCGTCGGCCTCCCGAGGACGGGCGTCGCGGACAGCGCGACCCTGCGCGCGATGGTCGGCGGCAGCGTGAAGAACCCCGGCGTGGTGGGACGGTGAGCGAGATGTGGACCGCGCTGGAACCCGACGCCACCAGCGTGGAGCCCGGCTCCACCGCGCGCGTGCGGCTGCGCGTGCGCAACACGGGCGACACCGTCGAGGAGTACCGCCTCCAGGTGGTCGGTGACGCGGCGGGCTGGGCCCGCGTCCAGCCCGATGTGCTGCGCCTGTACCCGGGTGCCGAGGCCACCGCCGAGGTCGAGCTGGCGCCGCCGCGGACCCCGGACGCGCAGGCGGGCCCGACGCCGTTCGGCGTCCGGGTACGGCCGCGCGAGGCGCCGCACACCGGGGACGTCGTCGAGGGCCAGGTCACCGTGGGCCCGTTCACCGAACTCCGCACGGAACTCCTGCCGTTAGTCGTACGCGGCCGACTGCGCGCCAAGGCGTCGGTGGCCGTCGACAACCTCGGCAACCAGCAGCTGACCGCCTCCTTCTCCGGCCGGGAGAACGGCGAGGAGCTGGAGGTCGAGGCCGAACCGGGATCGGTCCAAGTCGCCCCGGGACGCGCCGGGTTCGCCCGGCTGAACCTGAAGCCCGGCGCGGTGAGCTGGGTCGGCGGCACCCAGAAGCACCCGTTCACGGTCTCCGTGCTGCGGGCCGGGGTGCCCGAACCGGTGGAGCTGCGCGGCACCTACGTACAGCCGTCAGTGTTCCCGCGCTGGGTGATGGCGGTCTTCTCGGTCCTGGTCGCGCTGGGTGTGGCGGCCGCCGTGATGTGGTTCCAGCACAAGCCGGGCCTGGCGACCCAGGCCCGGGAGAAGCCCGGCAAGCAGCAGCAACTCCCGCAGGGCGACGGCATGAAGCAGGCGCCGAGCCCCAAGCCCAGCGCCTCCGAGGAGAAGAAGAAGGAGGAGCCCGCGCCGCCGGACGAGGACAAGGACGGGGCGCCGAAGTCCAAGCCGGGCGGCGGCGAGAAGAAGGAGGACGAGCCCGAGGGCCCCTCCACGCACACGATTCGCAGTGCCGAGGGCAGTGGCTGGTACCTGGAGGTCAAGCAGGGGCAGGAGGCCGACGGTACGTACGTCGGACAGAACCCCTCCCTCACGGACGAGTTCGGCAAGAACCAGGACTGGATCCTGCACCACTACCCCGAGTCCGACACCTACGCCCTGGAACCCGCGAGCGCCCCGGGCGCCGTCCTCGACCAGAAGGTCAACACCAACATCGCCCAGATCTTCCACGTGCCCCCGGAGAACCTGGAGTCCGGCCGACTGCCGGACAACCAGAAGTGGAAGCTGGAGAAGCGCGACGACGGGCTGACGCGGATCGTGGCCGTCGGGTCCGGCGAGTGCCTCGTCGACATGCAGAACGACACGAGCGCGGTCACGTGGAAGTGCGACGACCGCAAGAGCATGGGCTGGACGATCTCCGACTGGCCGGAATAGCCCCACACCACCTCACTGCCAGGGCAGTGAGGTGCCCGGCTCCAGCCGGCCCATCTTGCGGTACTCGCGGCGCGCCCCGGCCCGTACGTCCGCGCCCGTGACCGGGCCGCCGCGCCCGGCCGCCAGATAGGCGGCGGTCACCGCGGCCGACCGGATGCCGCCGCCCGCCAGCTCGAACTCCTTGGCGCACAGGGTGAGGTCGTCGTCCAGGCCGGGTGCGCAGGGCGTACCGGCCAGGCAGGTCCGCCACAGCGCGACACGCTGCTCGACGTCGGGGAACGGGAAGTCGACCACGAGGTCCAGACGCCGCGTGAACGCGTCGTCGATGTTCGCGCGCAGATTGGTCGTGAGCACCGCGATCCCGTCGAACGCCTCCAGGCGCTGGAGCAGATAGGCGCTCTCCAGGTTGGCGTACCGGTCGTGCGAACTCTTGACCTCCGAGCGCTTGCCGAAGACGGCGTCGGCCTCGTCGAAGAGCAGCACGGAGTCCGTGCGGTCCGCCTCGACGAAGATCTTCTCCAGGTTCTTCTCGGTCTCGCCGATGTACTTGTCGACCACCGCGGACAGGTCCACGACGTAGAGGTCCAGGCCCAGTTCACCGGCCACCACCTCGGCCGACAGCGTCTTGCCGGTGCCGGAGTCCCCGGCGAACAGGGCGATCACCCCGCGCCCGCGCCCACCCCCGGTCCGCAGCCGCCACTCGCCGAGCACCTTGTCGCGGTGCCGGGCCCGTTGCGTCAACTCGCGGAGCATGCCGAGGGGTTCGTCGGGAAGTACGAGGTCCTCGAAGCCGACCTCGGGCCTGATCCGCCGGGCGTGCTTGTCCAGGAGCGGCGCGGACTGCCGGCGTGCGCTGCCCTGGATGTGCGCGGCGGTCGGCGCGGTGCCGTCGAACGCGGCCAGGGCGGCGGCGGCCCGAGCGGCCCGGCGGATCTGCGCGGCACCGAGCCGATAGGGGGCGACTGCCTCCCCGAGGTCGAAGCCGAGGTCGAGGCAATGGTTGGAGTCGGTGCCGGGGTCGGAGCCGGGGTCCGGTTCGTCGGCGGGCGCGTGTCGGGCGAGTTCGGCACGCCACACGCGGGGCGCGTCGATGCCGCCCCGCGGCGGTGCGTCCAGCGCGAGCAGTCCCGCGTCGGGCGCCCATCCGGGGTCGTACGGCTCGCTCCCGATGAACACCACCGGCACGTCTCCCGTCGCCAAGGGCCGCACCAGGGCGCCGGGATCGGACGGGAGCGGCGTCACGACGAGCGCGGCCCCCCGCAGTCGTGCCTCGCGTACCAGCGCGACGGCGGTCCCGGCGTCCGAGCCCCCGGCCGGGGGCAGGTGGCGCAGCACCGGCAGCCCGGCGGCACGCAGCGCGGCGACCACCGGTTCGGCGGCGGTCTCCTCCCTGCGCTCACGCAGATGGACGAGGACGGGCCGGGTAGCGGCGAGTTCCGCGAGGCGCACGGCCAGCGGATCAGCCGCCTGCGGATCGATCCCTGGCGATTCCGTCGGCGGCAACAACTCGACGTGCTGGCCGACGAGTTCGGGGTCCAGCGCGTCGTCCCCGAGCAGCCACGCCACCACCCGCTCGGGCACCCGTAGCGCGCGCCCCGGCAGCGGCCTGTCCTCCTCGTCGAGGGCGAGGAGCCCCGCGGCCCGCAGCGGCGCACCGGGGTGGAAGCGGGCGCGGGCCACCGGGTCGTGCGGCCCGGTGCCCGCGAGGTCGAGGGCCAGCGCGACCGTCGCCCTGCGCCGCCCCACGTCGTCGTTGAGGAAGCCGTACAGCGGCTCGAAACGGCGGTCCACATCGGGTGCGAGGGCGGCCAGCAGAATCTGCCGGTCCAGCGGCGCGAGGCCGAACAGATCCGCCAACGCGCCCAGCGCGCCGCCCGGTTCGCCCTCCGCGGGACAGGGCGCGGGGGCCGGGTCCTGCGGGGGAGCCGTCGCCAGCCGCTGGGCGGTCTCGGGCGACACGTACAGGCCGCGCAGCGGATCCGCCGCCGTCGGGTCGTCGGACCCGCGCCGCTCGACCAGCTCCGCCACCCGCCCGCGCAGCGCGTCGAGCAGCGCGAGCACCCCTCCGCTGGGGGCGTTCACCGCGTACCCTCCGGCCTGATCCGCAGCGGCCGGGGCCGTGAGTCGCCCGGCTCGCCGTCGATGCCGCGCACGACGACGGCACCCTCGGTGACCGGCGGCGCCACGTCGTACGCGGGCGACACCGGGAACGGCACGATGACCACCACGTCCAGCGACGGCTTCAGCTCACCGCCGAGCGCCGACCAGATGTCCGCGATGGAGCGGGACTCGGGCGGCACCGCGACGCCGAGCGGCAGCGGCGCCCCCAGTGCGGTGAGGGCCGCGGGGAGCCGGTCCGGCGGGAGCAGTTCATGGGCGAGCAGGGTGCCGAGGGCCGCCGAGAGGAGCCGGTGCTCGTCCTCGGGGCGGTTGGTCCAGGCGGTGAGCAGGTACGAGAGCCGGAACCAGCGCGGCGGCTGCCGCCTGCGCAGCACCACGCCGTCCGGCCCGCGCTCGGCGTAGGCTCCGCGCTCGCGCCGGGCGACGTCCTCGCGGATGTCGTACAGGTACGAATTGAGGGTGGGCGCGTTGCGGCGCGCCGCCCAGTCCCGGGTCGGCGCTTCGAAGACGACGTCGCCGGTCCCTTCGGGAAGTGCTCCGCGCAGCAACTGCCGCAGTGCCTCGTCCACTTCGTGGATCACGTCGAAGCCCCCGGCCCGATGGGTCGGAGGCGGTGGAGCGACGGCATCAGATGTATCCCTCCCGCAGCGCGTACGCGACGGCATGCGCGCGGTTCTGTAGCTGTAGGCGCGTCATCAGCGCGTGCAGCACGTTCTTGACGGTCCGCTCGGAGTAGGCGAGCTTCTCCGAGATCTGTTTGGTGTCCAGGCCCTCCGCGATCAGCCGCACCACGTCCACCTCGCGGGGCGCCATGCCCAGCGTCGGTACGAGCGCGCCGCCGGCGGACGGCGAGGAGTCGAGCGCCGAGAGCCGCAGCCGCCCCAGCTGGGTCATGAGCCGGTTGATGAGATCGGGCGGCAGCTCCCCCTCGCCCCGCGCCGCGCTGTGCACGGCCCGCAGCAGTTTCTGCGGGGTCGCCTGGTGCCGCCAGAGGATGGCCCGTACGCCGCATTCGACGACCGCGAGCAGCTCCGGCTCGCGCAGTTCCCTCGCGATCAGTACGACGCGCTGCTCGGCGGCTCTGGCGAGGCGGCGCAGCTCCGTGCCCGCGAGGTCGTCGAGCCGGTCGACGAGCATGACGGCGACCCGCTCCGGTGCGGGCGCCGCTTCGTGCGTGGTCCGAGGCGGCTGTGAGAGGTCCTCGGCGCGGTCCACCAGCTCGACGCTGGGCTGGTGCTGAAGGTGACTGATCACCCCGGCCCGGCTGAGGGGGTCGGTGGCGTGCACGGCCACCGATATGCGTGTATCCGACACTGGTGTTCCCTGTCTTCCCCCGAATAGCGACGGGCACAGGGTGACCGGGGTCGATCAATAAACGATTGTCGATGGATCAACGCGGATGTTTACGGACGTGAGTGGACGTGAGCGGACGTGAGGGAACGTTAGTGGTCACGAGGCCGGGGGCGGGTACGGGGTCCCGCTCAGCAGCCGGGCGAGGTGCACGGTGTTCGCCGCGAGGGCCCGGGTGGTGTCGGCGACGGCGTCGGGGGTCTTGTCCAGATCCTGGTAGTCGGTGCCCTGCTGGGCCTCGCCCACCCAGTAGGTCACGGCCCCCGGCGCGAGGCTGAAGCCGATGTCGTTGAGCCCCTGGAAGACATCGGCGCTCACCTTGTGCGCGCCGTCCTCGTTGCCCACGACCGCCACGGCCGCCACCTTCCCGTGGATCAGGGGGCGGCCCTGGTCGTCGGTCTCGGACTCGGCGTTCAGCCGCTCCATGACGCGCTGGCAGATGCTCGAAGGGTGACCGAGCCAGATCGGCGTGGCCAGGAGCAGGATGTCGGCCGCGAGAACCTTCTCGCGCAGCGCGGGCCAGGCGTCCCCGTCGCCCAGATCGGTGGAGACGCCGGACTTCACGTCGTGGTCGGCGACCCGCACCGACTCCACGCTCACCTCCAGCTTCTCCAGCTCGGCCAGCACCTGGCCGGCCAGCAGCTCACTGCTGGAAGGGGACGGCGAGGGGGAGAGGGTGCAGACGAGTGCCAGGGCGCGCACGGGGGCTCCTTCATCAGACGGATACGGTGGGAGGCCTCCAGTTACCTGATCGTCGCGTACGAAACATCACCGCGCACGCCGACGACGGCATCCGCGCGGCCCGGGTACGCGCCCCGCGCCGCCCCGCCGGCTACTGCACGGCGGCCCGCACGAGGACCTGCTCCGTCTCCGAGGGGAAGAACCCGTTGATCCCCAGCATCAGACGGAGCGCCGTAGCCACACGCGGGGGCAGCGGCCGGGGCAGGCCCGCCGGGGCGAAGACCACCCCGGACGGTTCGACCCGCACCGCGTCCAGTTCGTGCTGGGCGCGCTGCGCCTCGCCGTTGTTGATGTGCAGGAGGGCACGCCGCACGCCGACCGACGCGTGCTCCGAGACGTCCAGAAGAGCGGCGATGCCGGTCGCGGTGGGATCCGGGTCCTGCCGGGGGACGGCTGTCGTGGAGCCCGCCGCCGCGCACTCCACCGCGGCCTCCCGCAGGTGGGTGCTCGCCTTGTCCAGGATCTTGACGATCGCACACAACCGTCCTGTGTCGAACGACGCCATACGATCACTCCTCTGCGATGCCGCGCGTACGAGCACGCGCTCGACGAGTAGGACTGCCAACAGGCGTATCACCGGCGCGCGCACCGACCGAACCCCTTCGAGGGAGCGCACACGGCGCGCAGAGAGGAAAAGCAGCCGGCACATCCGCCCGGCCTTCCGCCGGGGGGCGCACGCCGGGCGGCGGCCGCACCCGGTCGTCGCGCGACCTCTCCCCACCGCCCTGACGAGGGGAAATTCCCGGGTGCGCCCGCGGAGGGCGCGGTACGTTGAGGGGGCGCGCCGGGGATGGGGGCGCCGCGCGGGCGGGCGACCGTGGCGCGGCGCGCGTGACGCCGCGAGCCCGACGAGGGGCCGCGGTCAGGTCTCCGGGGCGTCCTACCACCCAGCCCCCGTTTCGAGGCCAACCCACCGTGTTCCTGACGATCAGCACCACCGGCGTCCCCGAACGCCCCGCGACCGACCTCGGGTTCCTGCTGCACAAGCACCCCGGCAGGACGCAGGCGTTCTCCACCTCCCACGGCACCGCGCATGTCTTCTACCCCGAGGCGAGCGAGGAGCGCTGCACGGCCGCGCTGCTCCTGGAAGTCGACCCCGTCGCCCTCGTGCGGCGCGGCAAGGGCAGGGGGCGCGGCGGGGCACCCGACGCGGCGCTCGCGCAGTACGTGAACGACCGGCCCTACGCCGCGTCGTCACTGCTCGCCGTCGCGCTGAGCGCGGTGTTCTCCAGCGCGATGCGCGGCGTGTGCACCGCGCGGCCCGAGCGGGCCGCGCAGCCGCTGCCGCTGCGCGTCGAGGTGCCCGCGCTGCCCGCGCGCGGAGGCGCCGAGCTGGTACGGGCGCTGTTCGAGCCGTTGGGCTGGACGGTGGAGGTCACGCCGGTCCCCTTGGACGAGCGCTTTCCGGAGTGGGGCGACTCGCGGTACGTCGGTCTCGTACTCGACGCGCCCGACGGGAGGCTGACCCTCGGCGAGGCACTGCGCCACCTGTACGTCCTGCTGCCCGTCCTCGACGACGCCAAGCACTACTGGGTGTCCCCGGACGAGGTCGACAAGCTGCTACGGGCCGGTGAGGGCTGGCTCGCCGACCACCCGGAACAGCACGTCATCACCAGCCGCTACCTGGCGCGGCGCTGGTCCCTGACGCGCGAGGCGAGGGAGCGCCTGGAGCTGGTGCGGCTCGCCGACGCGGACGACACGGACGTCGAGGAGATCGACAACGCCGTCGACGAGCGCTCCGACACCGAGGAGAAGCCCGTACCGCTCGCCGTCCGCCGCCGCGAGGCGATCCTCGCGTCGCTCACCGCCGCGGGCGCGGCCCGCGTGCTCGACCTGGGTTGCGGACAGGGCCAGTTGGTGCAGGCGCTGCTCAAGGACACCCGGTTCACCGAGATCGTCGGGGTCGACGTGTCCATGCGCGCGCTGACCGTCGCCTCGCGGCGGCTGGGACTGGACCGCATGGGTGAGCGCCAGGCGGAGCGCGTCAAGCTCCTCCAGGGCTCGCTGGCGTACACCGACAAGCGGCTCAAGGGGTACGACGCGGCGGTGCTCAGCGAGGTCATCGAACACGTCGACGTGGAGCGGCTGCCCGCCCTGGAGTACGCGGTGTTCGGCTCAGCCCGCCCCCGCACGGTCCTGGTGACCACGCCCAACGTCGAGTACAACGTCCGCTGGGAGACGCTCCCCGCCGGCCACACACGCCACGGCGACCACCGCTTCGAGTGGACGCGCGAGGAGTTCGGGGTATGGGCGCACGAGGTCGCCCAACGCCACGGGTACGGCGTGGAGTTCATACCCGTGGGCGACGACGATCCCGAAGTGGGACCGCCCACCCAGATGGCGGCCTTCACCCGCACTGAGCAGACCGAGCAGACCGAGCAGACCCGCCCGGCCGCGACGACGACCGAGAAGAACACGAAGGGGGTACGGGCGGCATGACCGACGACACCAGCACCAGCACCAGCAGCGGCACCGAAGCACCACGCGCGGGGCGGATCCTGCCCGTCACCGACCTCTCCCTCGTCGTCCTCGTCGGCGCCACCGGATCAGGCAAGTCCACCTTCGGACGGCGGCACTTCAAGGCCACCGAGGTGATCTCCAGCGACTTCTGCCGCGGCCTCGTCGCCGACGACGAGAACGACCAGAGCGCCAGCCGCGACGCCTTCGACGTGCTGCACTACATCGCGGGCAAGCGCCTCGCCGCCGGCCGTCGTACGGTCGTCGACGCCACGAACGTCCAGAGCGACAGCCGCAAGCAGCTGATCGAGCTGGCCCGGACGCACGACGTGCTGCCCATCGCCATCGTGCTCGACGTGCCCGAGGAGGTCTGCGCCGCCCGCAACGCGCTCCGCGCGGACCGGGCAGGACTGCCGCGCCGCGTCATCCAGCGCCACCAGCGCGAACTGCGCCGCTCCCTGCGCCACTTGGAGCGCGAGGGCTTCCGCAAGGTGCACGTCCTGCGGGGCGTCGCGGAGATCGAAGCGGCCGAGATCGTCACCGAGAAGCGCTACAACGACCTGTCCCACCTCACCGGCCCCTTCGACATCATCGGCGACATCCACGGCTGCGCCCTCGAACTGGAAGCCCTCCTCGGCAAGCTCGGATACGTCGACGGGGCGCACCCCGAAGGACGTACGGCCGTCTTCGTCGGCGACCTCGTCGACCGCGGCCCGGACACCCCGGGCGTGCTGCGCCGCGTCATGGCGATGGTCGCCGCGGGCACCGCGCTGTGCGTGCCCGGCAACCACGAGAACAAGCTCGGCCGCTACCTCAAGGGCCGCGGCGTCCAGCACACCCACGGACTCGCCGAGACCATTGAGCAGCTGGAGCGGGAGAGCGACGAATTCCGCACCCAGGTACGGGAGTTCGTCGACGGGCTCGTGTCGCACTACGTCCTCGACGGCGGCAAGCTGGTGGTCTGCCACGCCGGACTGCCCGAGAAGTACCACGGGCGCACGTCCGGGCGGGTCCGCTCGCACGCGCTGTACGGCGACACCACCGGCGAGACCGACGAGTTCGGGCTGCCGGTGCGCTACCCCTGGGCCGAGGACTACCGCGGCAAGGCCGCCGTCGTCTACGGCCACACCCCCGTGCCCACCGCGAGCTGGCTGAACAACACCATCTGCCTGGACACCGGCGCCGTCTTCGGAGGCAAGCTGACCGCGCTGCGCTGGCCAGAGCGCGAGCTGGTCGACGTACCCGCCGAACGGGTCTGGTACGAACCCGTCAAGCCGCTGCGCACCGAGGCGCCGGGCGGCCACGACGGGCGCCCGCTCGACCTGGCCGACGTGCACGGCCGCCGGGTTGTGGAGACCAGGCACGCGGGCCGCGTCGCCGTGCGCGAGGAGAACGCCGCGGCGGCCCTTGAGGTCATGAGCCGCTTCGCCGTCGACCCGCGCCTGCTGCCGTACCTGCCGCCGACGATGGCGCCCACCGCCACCTCGCGCAGGGACGCCTACCTGGAGCACCCGGCCGAGGCCTTCGCCTCGTACGCGCGGGACGGCGTCGCCCGCGTGGTGTGCGAGGAGAAGCACATGGGCTCGCGCGCGGTGGCCCTGGTCTGCCGCGACGCGGCCGTGGCCCGCGAGCGGTTCGGCGTCGAGGAGGGCCCGACCGGCTCCCTCTACACCCGCACGGGCCGCCCCTTCTTCAGCGACGCGTCCACGACGGAGGAGATACTGGCCAGGCTGCGCGCCGCCGTCACGGACGCGGGCCTGTGGGAGGAGCTGGACACGGACTGGCTGCTGCTCGACGCCGAGCTGATGCCGTGGTCCCTGAAGGCATCCGGCCTGCTCCGCACGCAGTACGCGGCCGTCGGCGCCGCCTCCGGGGCGGTCTTCCCCGGCGCGCTGGCCGCCCTGGAGGCCGCCACGGCGCGGGGCGTCGACGTGGACGCGCTGCTCGCGAGGCAGCGCGAACGCGCCACGGACGCCGCCGCGTTCACCGACGCCTACCGCCGCTACTGCTGGCCCACCGAGGGCCTGGAGGGCGTACGGCTCGCGCCGTTCCAGATCCTGGCCGCCCAGGGCCGCAGCCTCGCCGCGCTCGCGCACGACGAACAACTGGCCTTGATCGACCGCATGGTGGAGCACGACCAGAGCGGCCTGCTCCAGACCACCCGCCGCCTCTACGTCGACACCGGCGACGAGTCGTCGGTGCGGGCGGGCGTCGACTGGTGGCTGGAGATGACCAGCCGCGGCGGCGAGGGCATGGTCGTCAAGCCCCTCACGGCCCTGGTCAGGAACGACCAGGGGCGGCTGGTGCAGCCCGGCATCAAGTGCCGCGGCCGCGAGTACCTGCGGATCATCTACGGCCCGGAGTACACCCGCCCGGAGAACCTGGAGAAGCTGCGGGACCGCTCCCTCGGCCACAAGCGCTCGCTCGCCACGCGCGAGTACGCGCTCGGCCTGGAGGCCCTCGACCGCCTCGCGGAGGGCGAGCCGCTGTGGCGCGTCCACGAAGCGGTGTTCGCGGTGCTGGCCCTGGAGTCGGAACCGGTGGACCCGCGGCTCTGAGAACCGGGGCGCCGATCCGCCACCAGGTGCCGTGTTGACCGCGCGTAGGCCGTCCGGCCGGGGAAAGATGGACCCCATGGGATTCCATGTCGACTCCGAGGCCGGGCGGCTGCGCCGCGTCATACTGCACCGCCCCGATCTGGAGCTCAAGCGGCTCACTCCGAGCAACAAGGACGCCCTCCTCTTCGACGACGTCCTCTGGGTGCGCAGGGCCCGCCAGGAGCACGACGGCTTCGCGGACGTACTGCGCGACCGGGGCGTCGAGGTGCACCTCTTCGGCGACCTGCTGACCGAGACCCTGGACGTGCCGGCGGCCCGCCTCGTCGTCCTGGACCGGGTCTTCGACGAGAAGGAGTACGGCCCGCTCGCCACGGACCACCTGCGCGCCGCGTTCGAGACGCTGCCGTCCGCCGAACTCGCCGAGGCGCTGGTCGGCGGCATGACGAAGCGGGAGTTCCTCGAACGGCACGCCGAGCCGACATCCGTGCGCTTCCACTGCATGGACCTGGACGACTTCCTGCTCGGCCCGCTGCCCAACCACCTCTTCACCCGCGACACCTCCGCCTGGATCTACGACGGCGTCTCCATCAACGCCATGCGCTGGCCCGCCCGGCAGCGCGAAACCGTCCACTTCGAGGCGATCTACCGCCACCACCCACTGTTCCGGGACGGCGACTTCAACGTCTGGTCGGAGGGCCAGGCCGACTACCCCTCGACCATCGAGGGCGGCGACGTCCTGGTCATCGGCAAGGGCGCGGTGCTCATCGGCATGAGCGAGCGCACCACCCCGCAGGCCGTCGAGATGCTCGCGCACAAGCTGTTCGCGGCGGGCTCCGCACAGACGATCGTGGCCCTCGACATGCCGAAGCGGCGCGCGTTCATGCACCTCGACACGGTCATGACGATGGTCGACGGCGACACCTTCACCCAGTACGCGGGCCTGGGCATGCTCCGCTCGTACACCATCGAACCGGGTGTCGGGGACCGGGAGTTGAAGGTCACCGACCATCCGCCCGAGAACATGCACCGGGCCATCGCCGCCGCGCTCGGCCTCGACTCGGTCCGGGTGCTCACGGCCACGCAGGACGTGCACGCCGCCGAGCGCGAGCAGTGGGACGACGGCTGCAACGTCCTCGCCGTCGAACCGGGCGTGGTGGTCGCGTACGAGAGGAACGCGACCACCAACACGTATCTGCGCAAGCAGGGCCTCGAGGTGATCGAGATCCTCGGGAGCGAGCTGGGGCGCGGCCGGGGCGGGCCGCGGTGCATGAGCTGCCCGGTGGAGAGGGAGGCGGTACCGGGGGCGTAACGTACCGGGGGCGTAACGTCGGAAAGCGCGCATTCGGGGCCCGCGTGGAGCCCCGTGACCCAAGCACCACCAGAAACGAGAACCACCCCATGAGCCCCAAGAGTCCGAACGGGCTGCGCATCAAGTCCCCCGACCAGCTCGTCGCCGAATCCGGCGCGGACCTCGAGGGGCACGGCCTCCAACGGACCATGGGGCTCTTCCAGCTCGTGTGCTTCGGCGTCGGCGCCATCGTCGGCACCGGCATCTTCGTCGGACTGTCCGACTCGGTGGCCGAGGCGGGTCCCGCCGTCGCCGTCTCGTTCGTTCTCGCCGCGGTCACCTGCATCTTCACCGCGTTCTCGTTCGCCGAGCTGGGGGGCGCGATCCCGGTGTCGGGCAGCTCGTACTCGTTCGCGTACGCCTCCCTCGGCGAGCGCGTCGCGTTCCTCGTGGGCTGGTGCCTGTTCCTGGAGTACGGCGTCTCGGTCTCGGCGGTCGCCGTCGGCTGGAGCCAGTACCTCAACGAACTCCTGAACAGTCTCACCGGCTGGGAGCTGCCCGCCGCCCTGTCCGCGGGCCCCGGTGAGGGCGGCGCGGTGAACCTCCCCGCCGTCGTCGTCATCCTGCTCGCCGCCGTCCTCCTGGTGCGCGGCATCCGCGAGAGCGCCGGTGCCACGGCCGCCATGGCGGTGCTGAAGATCGGCATCCTGCTGCTCTTCCTGGCCATCGCGTTCACCGCGTTCGAGGACGGCAACCTCACGCCGTTCGCGGGTGCGGGCGTCTCCGGCATCACCGCGGGCGCCTCGCTCGCCTTCTTCTCCTTCATCGGCTTCGACGCCGTCACCACGGCCGGCGAGGAGGTCAAGGACCCGCGGCGCAACATTCCGCTCGCGATCATGATCTGCATCGGCGTGGTCACCCTGCTGTACGTCGCGGTGGCGCTCGCGGCCATCGGCGCGCTCGGCTCGGACGCCGTGGCGGACAAGCCCGCCGCGCTCTCACTCGTCGTCAACGAGGTCACGGGGTCGACCGTCGGCGGCGGCATCATCGCCTTCGGCGCGGTCGTCGCCATCGCGTCCGTCGTCCTCGCCGTGATGTACGGCCAGACCCGCATCCTGATGTCGATGTCCCGCGACGGCCTCATGCCGCGTGTCTTCGAACGCGTCTCGCCGCGGACCTCGACGCCCGTCGCCAACACCTGGATCGTCGCGGCCGTCGTCGCCGTCCCCGCGGCCTTCTCCTCGCTCGACGTGGTGGTCGGCCTGACCACCATCGGCACGCTCGCCATCATGGCCGTGGTGAACATCGCGGTGCTCGCCCTGCGGCGCTCGCACCCCGGCCTGCGGCGCACCTTCCGGGTGCCGTTCTACCCCGTGAGCCCCCTCCTCGGCGTGGGCTTCTGCCTCTATCTGATCTGGGGCACGGGCTGGTCGACGTGGGTGCAGTTCGCCGTCTTCCTGGCGGTCGGCGCCGTCGTGTACGCGCTGTACGGGCGACGCGGCTCCCGTCTGGCGAAGGCAGCCGATCAGGCCCTGAACGGGGGGCCCGCCCAGTAAGCTGATCCGGCCGACGGCCCGGGAGGCCGCGGGGCACGGGGGCCGGGCGGCACGGGAGCGAGGGGGCGGCCGTGATTGAACTCTCCGAAGTCATCGCCGAGTTGAGGCGGGAACTGGACGAGGCCATGACGGCGGGCGCCGGGCACCGGCTGCGGTTCGAACTGGGGCCCGTCGAGGTCGAGGCGTCCGTCGCCGTCGAACGCTCGGGCGGAGCCGACGCCAAGATCCGCTTCTGGGTGCTCGACGCGGGCGCGGACGCCCGGATCGCCCGCGGTGAGACCCACCGCATCTCCCTCACGCTGCACCCGAAGATCACCGGACAGTCCGGGCCGCCCGAGATCGCGGGCCGCGAGGCGGAGCGCGAGCGCTGACCGGCGCGGGGGAGCGGTGAGCACACCCGGTCTCGACGTCCGGCGGGTCGCCGAGATCATCGTGACGAGCGGGCACGGCGAGCGGCGCCGCGGCACCGGCTGCCTCATCCGCGACGGCCTGGTCCTCACCGCCGAACACGTCGTACGCGGCGCCCGGACCGTGGACGTCCGCTTCGACGCCGACCGGCCGGGCGAGCGCACCCACCGGGCAGCCCTCGCCTGGTCCCACGCCGACACCGACGCGGCCCTGCTCACGGTGGCGGGGGAGAAGGCGGACGGCCCCCTCCTCCTCGGCGGCATCGGCGAACGCGACGCCGTCCTGCGCTGTACGACCCTCGGATTCCCCCGCCACAAGCTGCGTACCGACCCGACGGGCGCCGCCCTCGCCTACCGCGACTCCTGCCACGCACAGGGCTCCACCGCCGTCCTCGGCAACCGCCGCGAGGGCACCCTCGACCTGCGCGTCCCGCCCCCGGACCGGGACCCCGACCCGGACCGCTCGCCCTGGGAGGGGATGTCCGGCGCCCCCGTCTTCAGCGGTGAACGGCTCGTCGGCATCGTCGCCAGACACCACCGCTCGGACGGCCTCGGCAGCCTCGCCGTGCTCCGCGTCGACCGCTGGCACGAGCGGCTCGACGCCGCTGAACAGGCCGCTCTGGAGGCCCTGATCGGCGTACGCGTCGGCCCCGGCGGCGACCTGCGCGACGTACTGCCCCTGGACGGCGGCGCACTCGCCCAGAGCGCGCATGTGCGGCAGGTGCGCGACATCGCGCCGCCCCGGCTCGTCGCCAGGGAGGCGGAGATCGAGGAACTCGTCACCTTCTGCGCGGGGCGCGACGAGCCCTACCAGTGGTGGCAGGCCCTGCCCTGGAGCGGCAAGACGGCCCTCGCCTCGACCTTCGTCCTGCACCCGCCCGCGGGCGTCCGCACGGTGTCGTTCTTCGTCACCGCCCGCTGGGCCGAACAGGCCGACAGCGACGCCTTCACCGACGCCCTGATCGCCCAGCTCGCGCCCCTCGCCGGCATCGCGGGCGCCGAGGCGGTGCCCGCCGGCCGCGACCCACTGCGCCGGCTCCTCCTGGAGCGGGCCGCCGAACGCCTCGCCGAGCGGGACGAGACGCTGCTCCTCGTCGTCGACGGCCTCGACGAGGACCGCGGCGCGGGCCCCGGCAGCCCCCGCCCCAGCATCGCGGCCCTGCTGCCGCCCCGCCCGCCCGCCAACGTCCGCGTCCTCGTGACCAGCCGCCCGCACCCGGGCGTGCCCCTGGACGTGCCGGGCGACCACCCGCTGCGGCACTGCCCCCGCAGGCGGCTCGACGCGAACGACTTCGCCCGGCACACCTGGGAGGAGGCCAAGCGCGAGCTGCACGAGGCGCTGCGCGGCGACCGTGCGCAGGTGGACCTCCTCGGTCTGGTCACCGCCGCGCAGGGCGGTCTCACCCTCCGCGACCTCGTGGAGCTGACGGGGCTGATGCCCTACGAGCTGGAGGCCCGGCTCTCCAGCATGTTCGGCCGCAGCCTGGAGACCCGTACGCGCTGGGACCTGGAGGAGGAGAAGGGGTACCTCTTCGCTCACGAGACCCTGCACGAACAGGCCGCGGAGGCGCTCGGCCCGGCCCTCGCGGGGTACCGCGCCCGCATCCACGCCTGGGCCGACGAGTACCGCGAGCGGGGCTGGCCCGACGGCACGCCGGGATACCTCCTGCACACGTACGGCAGGCTCCTCGCGTCCGGCGACGACCTGGTGCGCCACCTCGCCACGATCACCGACCCGCTCCGCCACGAGAGGCTCCTCGCCGTCACCGGGAGCGATGCCGTCGCCCGCGCCGACGTTCAGGCGGCCCGCAGACGGCTCGCCGCGACGCCGGGCGGCGACCTCGGGACCGTCGGAGAACTCGCGCTCCTGAACGACCGGTTGGGGCACAGGGGCGGCGTCCTGCCGGAGTACCTGCCCGCCGTGTGGGCGGCGCTCGGGCGGCGGGCCCAGGCGGAGGGCATGGCCCGCTCCCTCATCGACCCTCAGGCCCGGCAGCGCGCCCTGGCCCGGATGGTGGCCCACGCGGCGGTGCCCGACCCGCGCCTCGCCCGGAGCGTGGCCGCGGAGACCGAGAGCCTGGCGCTGCGGCGGGTCGGCGGCGCGGAGGTCTACGCGTACGAACACGTCGGGTTCTGCGTGGACCGGGTGACCGGGCTCATCAGGGCGGGGGAGCCGCACGCCGCCCTGGCCGAGGCGCTGCGGCCCCCGGACGGCTGGGAGCGGGCCCTCGTGCTGCGCACCCTGGCCGAGCGTGCCCGCGCGGGCACGCTCATGGGCGTGACGGAACTGGCCGACGTGGCCGAGGGGTCGGCGGAGCGCCTGCGGGCGCGGCCCGACCGCGCGCGGCCCGACCGGGCCCTGCTCCTCGGCTGCGCGGCGCTCGCGGTCCGCGAGGAGTCACCGGCGCGCAGCGAGCGGCTTCTGCGGGCGGCGGAACAGGTGCCCTACCGACGCGCCAGGCACTCCCTGGCCTGCCTGGCCGTTCTGCTCGCACGGGCCGAGCCGGAACGCGCGCGCGGAATCGTGCGCCGGGTCCGCCTGCGCACCCCCCTCGGCGCAGACGTCCAACCCGCCCTCGCACACGTCCGCCAGGCCACCGGCGAGGAGACCGGAGGCATCTTCGCGCTCGGCGCGGCCGCCGAGGAAGGAGCCGAGGTCGCCCTGCCCCTCTTCAGCGCCGAGATGCGCGGCATTCTGGGGCAAACGCTCGCACTGGCGGGCCGGACCGCCGAGGCCCGGCAGGCCGCGTCCGCGCTGAACGCCACGCAGGCCGCGGAGGTGGAAGCCGCCATCGCCCTGAGCCTCGCCGCCACCGCCCCCGAGGAGGCGGCCGCCCTGGCCAGGGCGCTCGCGGAGCGCTCCCGCGGCTCCGACAGCGATCACGCCGCGCTGCTTCCGCTGTTCCCGGTGCTTCCCGAGGCCCTCGCGCTCGCCGGGGACGCGGACCTGGCCGGCCGACTCTCCCGCTACCATCTGCCGGCCCAGTCGCGGTGGCTGATGATCCTGCTCTGGCGTGCCGAGGGGGGAGCCGAGGTGAGGCGGATGATGCGCCGGGCGGGACTGGGGCTGTCGCCGGGCGCGTTCACGCGCTTTTGTGACTATCTGGACGTACTGGCCCGGGCGAAGGGAGTGGATGACGCCGCCGTCCTCGCCGGGAAGCGCGAGGGTGCGGAGGCCGCCTCCTGCTTCGCCTCGCTGATCCGGCAGCTCCCGCCGGGTGATCCGCGCCGGGCGCGGTACGCGGAACGGGCGCGCGCCGAGGCCAACGACGGTGACCCGCGCCCGGAGGTCTCCTCGTCCGCGTGGTGGGCGGGGCTCGCGGCGACGCTCTGGGGGCAGCCGGACGCGGTGCGCTTTTGGATCGCGGCCCGGGTACGGTCCGTGGCCGGTACGTCGACGGGTGCGCAGGCGCTGATGCCGAGGGCGTCGGCCACGCGCTGGCTGGGCTCGCCGTTCGAACGGGCGTCGGCCGTCCTCGCGCTGGCGGCCACCGACCCCGACGAGGCGGTCGGGCTGCTCAAGCGGTGGCGGCGCAGGGACGCGTGTTCGGAGAGCCCGGAGCACGCGGAGGCCGGGGCCCTCTGGGCGATGACGGAGTTCCTGCTGGGCATCCCCGAGGCCGAGCGCGAGTGCGTGGTGCCGGAGCGGTCGACGGGGCCGTTTCTGGCCGCGGCGGCCCTGGCCCTCCTGGGCGGCGGCAGGGAGTGGCACTCGCTGGGCGGCTCGGTCGCCGCCGGACCGTCGCTCCTGCGCCGCCTGCTGGTCCTGGACTCCTACACGGACCGGCCCCGGGCGGTGGACAGCGCGGGCGCCGAGCGTCTGATCCGTGAGCTGCTGGTACGTGAGGACTGGTGGCGGGCACTGCCCGCGCTCGCCCTGCTGGATCCGGCGGCGGTCCGCCGTATCGGCGCGGCCGTGCTCCGCCGGCTCAGCTGACCCCGGGCCCGCCGCCCGCGCACCCGCGGGTGGGGAGCGTGAACCACACCGCCTTGCCGGACTCGGTGGGCCGGTGCCCGCACGACGAGCTGAGGGTGCGGATCAGGAGGAGACCTCGGCCGTGCTCCTGCCAGGGGTCGGGCTCCTCGGGCGGGCAGGGGGCGGTGAGATCGCCGGGCGGCAGCGGGCTGGAGTCGTGCACCTCGACCTGGCAGCCGGTGGGCAGCAGCTCGATCACCAGCTCTATCGGGTCCTGCCCCCTGGTGTGCTCGACGGCGTTGGCGACCAGTTCCGCGGTGAGCAGTTCCGCGGTGTCGGTGTCGGCGGACGACTCGATGTCGGTCAGCGCGGTACGGACCAGGGCGCGCGCGACGGGCACGGCTGCCGTGGTGTGCGGCAGCGCGATGCGCCAGGAGGCGGGGGAGGCGGGCTCGTGCAAGGCGGGGGGTCCGTTCAGAGCAGCAGGCGATCCTGCTTTCAACCGTACGAATCTTAAGCGCTATGTCGACAGGGACGACGGTCGGGCGTGCGGGGGACGTCCGGCCCGGGGTGATGTACCGCGTGTATCGCGTACTCGTGACGACAGTCACGAACAGCTGATAGCTTCGAAGGGAGCGACGCAGCCCCGAGGCCCAGGAGGCCGCACCTGATGAGTCCCTTCACCGGCTCCGCTTCCCGCACCCCCGACTGGCGGCATCTGCGCCTCGCCGTCGACGACGGGGTCGCCACGGTCACCCTCGCCCGCCCCGACAAGCTCAACGCCCTCACCTTCGGCGCCTACGCCGACCTGCGCGACCTCCTCGCCGAGCTGTCCCGCGACAAGTCCGTACGCGCCCTGGTGCTCGGCGGCGAGGGGCGCGGATTCTGCTCGGGCGGGGACGTCGACGAGATCATCGGCGCGACGCTCGCCATGGACACCGCCCAGCTCCTCGACTTCAACCGCATGACGGGGCAGGTCGTCCGGGCCATCAGGGAGTGCCCCTTCCCGGTGATCGCCGCCGTGCACGGAGTGGCCGCGGGCGCGGGCGCCGTGCTCGCCCTCGCCGCGGACTTCCGCGTCGCGGACCCGAGCGCCCGCTTCTCCTTCCTCTTCACCCGCGTGGGGCTCTCCGGAGGCGACATGGGCGCCGCCTACCTCCTGCCCCGCGTCGTCGGCCTCGGCCACGCCACGCGGCTGCTGATGCTGGGCGACGCGGTGCGCGCCGCGGAGGCCGAACGGATCGGCCTGATCAGTGAGTTGACGGACGAGGGCAAGGCCGCGGAGGCCGCCCGCACCCTGGCCCGCCGCCTCGCCGACGGCCCGGCCCTCGCGTACGCCCAGACCAAGGCGCTGCTCACCTCCGAACTGGACATGCCCCTGGCGGCGTCGGTGGAACTGGACGCGGCGACCCAGGCACTGCTCATGAACGGCGAGGACTACGCCGAGTTCCACGCCTCGTTCACGGAGAAGCGCCCGCCGAAGTGGCGGGGCCGGTGAGGGCGGGGGCGCCCGCCGGGGCGGTGCCTACCGGATCCGGGTCACTCTCGGAGTGCGCTGTGGCGGGCAAGCAGTACGCAGCAAACGCGCCGGGGACGGGCGCCGGACCGGCCCCACTCCTCCCGCCCACCGCGGCCGAGACCCCCCACTCTCCGAAGGCACAGGGCGCCAGCCAGGCCCCCGGCGCCACCCCGGCGCCCAAGCCGTCCACGCCGCCCGAGGCGCACCGCATCGCCGTCATAGGCGGCGGCCCCGGCGGCCTCTACGCCGCCGCGCTGCTCAAGCGGCTCGACCCCGCCCGCGAGGTGACCGTATGGGAGCGCAACGCGCCCGACGACACCTTCGGCTTCGGCGTCGTCCTCTCGGACGAGACGCTGGGCGGCATCGAGCACGCCGACCCGGCCGTGTACGACGCCCTCCAGGCCGAGTTCGTACGCTGGGACGACATCGACATCGTGCACCGCGACCGGCGCCACACCTCCGGCGGCCACGGCTTCGCCGCGCTCGGGCGGCGCAGGCTCCTGGAGATCCTGCACGCGCGCTGCCGCGACCTCGGCGTCCAGCTCCGCTTCCGCACGCAGGCGCCGCCCGCCGCCACCCTCGCCACCGCCTACGACCTGGTCGTCGCCGCCGACGGCGTGCACAGCCTCACCCGCGAGGCGCACGCCGAAGCCTTCGGCCCGAGCGTCACCACACACCGCTGCCGGTACATCTGGCTGGCCGCCGACTTCGCCTTCGACGCCTTCCGCTTCGAGATCGCCGAGACCGAGCACGGCGTGATGCAGCTGCACGGCTACCCCTTCTCCGCCTCCGGTTCCGGCGCGTCCACCGTCATCGTCGAGATGCGCGAGGAGGTCTGGGAAGCGGCCGGCTTCGACGGACTGGACGAGCGCGAGTCCACCGCCCGCTGCGCCAAGATCTTCACAGAGGCGCTCGGCGGCCGCCCCCTGCGCGGCAACAAATCCGCCTGGATCAACTTCCGTACGGTCGTCAACTCCCGCTGGTCCCACGGCAACACGGTCCTGCTCGGCGACGCCGCGCACACCGCCCACTTCTCCATCGGCTCCGGCACCAAGCTCGCCGTCGAGGACGCCCTGGCGCTCGCGGCCTGCCTCCAGGAGCAGCCGGACATCCCGAGCGCCCTCCAGGCGTACGAGACGGAACGCCGCCCCGTCGTCGAGTCCACGCAGCGAGCGGCCCGCGCCAGCCTGGAGTGGTTCGAGCGGCTGCCCGACTACCTCGACCAGCCGCCGCGCCAGTTCGCGTTCAACCTCCTCACCCGCAGCCGCCGCGTCACCCACGACAACCTCCGCCTGCGCGACGCGCACTTCACCCGTTCCGTGGAGGACGAGTTCGGCTGCCGGGACGGTACGCCCCCCATGTTCACGCCCTTCACCCTGCGCGGCCTCACCCTGCGCAACCGCGTCGTGGTCTCCCCGATGGACATGTACTCCGCCGAGGACGGCGTCCCCGGCGACTTCCACCTCGTCCACCTGGGCGCCAGGGCGCTCGGCGGCGCGGGCCTGGTCATGACCGAGATGGTGTGCGTCAGCGAGCGCGGCCGCATCACACCGGGTTGCACCGGCCTCTACACCGCCGAACAGGCCGCGGCCTGGCGCAGGATCACCGACTTCGTGCACGCCCGGGCGCCCGGCACGGCCGTCGGCGTACAGCTGGGCCACTCGGGCCGCAAAGGCTCCACGAAACTCATGTGGGACGGCATCGACGACCCGCTGCCCGACGGCAACTGGCCGCTCAGCGCGCCCTCCCCGCTCCCGTACAAGCCCGAGAGCCAGATCCCGCGCGAACTCTCCCGCGCCGGTCTGACAGAGATCCGCGAACAGTTCGTCGCGGCGGCCCGCCGCGCCGACCACGCGGGCTTCGACCTCCTCGAACTCCACTGCGCCCACGGCTACTTGCTGTCAGGATTCCTCTCCCCCCTCACCAACCACCGCACGGACGCGTACGGCGGCACCCTCACCGCCCGACTCCGCTTCCCCCTCGAAGTCTTCGACGCGGTACGAGAGGTGTGGCCGGAAGAGAAACCCATGACGGTCCGCATCTCGGCCACCGACTGGGCCGACGGCGGCACCACGGCCGAGGACGCCGTCGAGATCGCCCGCGCCTTCGCCGCGCACGGCGCCGACGCCATCGACGTGTCGACGGGCCAGGTCGTCTCCGACGAACGCCCCGCGTACGGCCGCTCCTACCAGACGCCGTACGCCGACCGCATCCGCAACGAAACAGGCATCCCCGTCCTCACAGTGGGCGCCATCTCCTCCTGGGACGACGTCAACTCCCTGCTCCTCGCGGGCCGTACGGACCTCTGCGCCCTGGCCCGCCCCCACCTCTACGACCCCCACTGGACCCTGCACGCGGCAGCCGAGCAGGGCTACCAGGGCCCGGGCGCCCCCTGGCCCCTCCAGTACCGCGCGGGCAGCCGCCGCCCCCAGACGGGCCGCACGGACGCCCCGAAACCCCGCCTGTCGCTAGGTAGGTGATGGCGCGTCAGGCACTAGTCATCGGGCGACACGAACCGCGCCCCCGCCTGCCGCAGCAGGCCGTCCAGCGCCGCGAACACCGCCGCCGACCGCGCGCCGGGCCAGTTCCGCGGGAGGAGATCCGCGGGCAGGCCCGGGTCCGCGTAAGGGAGTTGGCGCCAGGAGTCCAGGGCCAGGAGGTAGTCGCGGTAGGCCTCATCGGGCGCCGGGGGAGCGTCCCCGCGCGCCTGCCAGGAGCGCAGGACGGGCTCGTGGCGGTCCAGGAACGCCTCGTGCTGCTTGGCCAGCGCGGCGAGGTCCCACCAGCGGGCCACCGCCTCCGCCGTGGCGGCGAAGCCCAGGTGCTCGCCGCGGAACAGATCCACGTACGAGGACAGTTGGAGGCGCTCCAGGGTGTGCCGGGTCTCCTCGTAGAGGTGCGCGGGGGCGATCCAGACGCCCGGCGCCGCCGTGCCGAAGCCGAGGCCCGCGAGACGGGAGCGCAGCACGTGCCGCTTGTGCCGCTCCGCCTCGGGCACCGAGAAGACGGCGAGGACCCAGCCGCCCTCCCGCGCCCCGGCCGTGGTGCCGTAGATGCGGCGGTCGCCGTCGTCCAGCAGTTGACGGGCGTCCGGGGAGAGGGCGTAGCCCGCCGCGCCCGCCTCCGTGCGCGCGGGCACGAGGAGGCCGCGCCGCTTGAGCCGTGACACCGACGAACGCACCGAGGGCGCGTCGACGCCGGCCGGCGCGAGGAGGCGCACCAGCTCGGCCACCGGGACCGGGCCGGGTGCGGCCCGGCCGTAGGCGCCGTAGAAGGTGACGATCAGGGACCGTGGAGTGTGCTGCTCGGACACGTGATCACTCTACGGGCCCCGGCTCCGCCGAGGACCGCGCGGAGGGCGGCGTACGCAGCCGGAACCTCTGGAGCTTCCCGGTCGCCGTCCTCGGCAGCGCGTCCAGGAAGACGATCTCGCGGGGGCACTTGTAGGGGACCAGCTCCGCCTTCACGAAGTCGCGGAGCCGGTCCGCGTCCCGCGGCGCGCCCTCGCGCGGCACCACGTACGCCACGACCACCTGCCCGCGCAGCTCGTCGGGGCGCCCCACGACCGCGGTCTCCGCGACATCCGGATGGCGCAGCAGCGCCTCCTCCACCTCGGGGCCCGCGATGTTGTACCCGGCCGAGATGATCATGTCGTCGGCGCGGGCGACATAGCGGAAGTAGCCGTCGGCGTCGCGGACATACGTGTCGCCGGTGACGTTCCAGCCGTGGCGTACGTACTGGAGCTGGCGCTCGTCGGCGAGATAGCGGCAGCCGACGGGCCCGCGCACCGCGAGCAGTCCGGGCTCGCCGTCCGGCACCGGGGCCCCGGAATCGTCCACCACGCGCGCGTGCCAGCCCGGCACGGGGCGGCCCGTGGTGCCCGGACGGATCGCCTCGTCGGCGGCGGAGATGAAGATGTGCAGCAGTTCCGTCGCGCCGATGCCGTTGATGATGCGGTGCCCGGTCCGCCGGTGCCAGGCCTGCCAGGTGGCCGCGGGGAGGTTCTCGCCCGCCGAGACGCAGCGGCGCAGCGAGGAGATGTCGTGCCCGTCGAGCCGGTCCAGCATCGTGCGGTACGCGGTCGGCGCGGTGAACAGCACCGAGATGCGGTGCCGCCCGATGGCGGGCAGGAGCTGCTTGGGCGCCGCCTGTTCGAGCAGGACCGATGACGCGCCGAAGCGCAGCGGGAAGATGACGAGCCCGCCGAGCCCG
This sequence comes from Streptomyces sp. NRRL S-920, assembly GCF_000717945.1. Lineage (NCBI taxonomy): Bacteria > Bacillati > Actinomycetota > Actinomycetes > Kitasatosporales > Streptomycetaceae > Streptomyces > Streptomyces sp. NRRL S-920. Next base: position 154,530 of record NZ_JODF01000009.1, on the reverse strand, counting down.
AACGTGAATCCGAGCGGCGGGCTCCCGGCGAACACATCATCAGGGACCGGTTTGAGGACGTGCCGGGCGAAGGTGTCGGCGATGGCGAGCACGTCGCGGTGGAAGTGCATGCACCCCTTGGGGCGGCCCGTCGTACCGGACGTGAAGGCGATGAGAGCGACGTCGTCGGCCGCCGTGTCCACCGCCTCGTAGCGCTCGGGCCGCCCGGCGGCCGCGCGCGCCAGCAGATCGTCGGGGCCCTCGCCGCCGTACGTGGTGACGCTCAGCCCCGGCACCCCGGCCTTGATCAGGTCGTCGACCGACCGGATGTCACACAGCGCGTGCCGCACCTCGGCGATCTCGCACATGGTGGCCAGCTCCTGCGCGCGCTGCTGGGCGAGGACCGTCACGGCGACCGCGCCCGCCTTCATCACGGCAAGCCAACAGGCCGCGAGCCACGGTGTGGTGGGCCCGCGCAGCAGTACGCGCTGGCCGGGCCGCACGTCGAGGTCGGAGGTCAGTACCCACGCGATCCGGTCGACGTGGCCGCGCAGATCGCCGTACGTCCAGGTCTCACCGGACGCGGCGTGGAAGACGGGCCGCGCGGCACCGAACCGCTCCACCGTCCGGTCGAGGAGTTCCGCGCCGCAGTTGAGCCGGGCGGGGTAGTGCAGCTCGGGGCGGTCGTGGACGAGCACGGGCCACTGCTCGCGCGGAGGAAGGTGATCGCGGGCGAAGGTGTCGGTGTGGCCGGATGGTGTCAGCCCTGGGATGCCGTTGGATTCCATGGCGGCTCTGCCCCCTTGCCTGCGGGTCGGGCGCTGTGGTGGGCTCGCCCCACGAGCGTATCGTGATGGTGACGACAGTCAACGGTGCGCGATAAAGGAGGGGCCCGGGATGACGGCTTTCTCGCTCGACCCTGAACAAACCGCGTGGTGCGCGGAGCTGCGCACACTCGCCGCCGAGCGGCTGCGCCCCCTGGCGGAGAAGGGCGAGCCGGGCCGCGTGAACCGCCCCCTGGTCGAGGCGCTGGGGGAACTGGGGTTGCTGGGTTGCCTATTCGATGAGGGGCCCGCTGGCGGCTCGGAACGGGGCTCGACAGATTCCGTCCGGCGGGAAGGGGGGTCGGCATCTGCTGGCCGCCTGGGTGGGGGCTCGGGGTCGGTTGTCGGTTCGGGCCGGGATGTGGCCGCGGCGGTAGGCGCCGGTCAGGGGTCGGCGCCTGCTGGCCGCCCGGGCGGGGGCTCGGCACCTCATGTCGCCTCCGGCCAGGGGTCGTCCCTCGTCGCCGACTCCGGTCGTGCCTCGGCACCTGACGTCCAGCCCGGTCAGACTGTGGGCGCCGCGGTTGGCTCCGGCCGGGGCTCGGCACCCACCATCCGGCCCGGCGGGGGCTCGGGGCCCGCCCTCGGCCCCAGCCACGGTGCGCCCCCCGCCCGGGGAACCGGCGCCCTCGACCTCTGCCTGATGCGCGAATCGCTCGCCTACGCCTGTACGGAGGCCGAGACCGCCCTCGCCCTGCAAGGCCTCGGCGCCTACCCCGTGCACGCCCACGGCACGGCCGCGCAGCGGGAGCGATGGCTCCCCCTCGTCCGCGCCGGCCGCGCCATCGCGGCCTTCGCGCTCTCCGAGCCGGGCGCGGGCTCGGACGCGGCGGCCCTGTCCCTCACGGCGACACCGGACGGCTCCAGGTCCGGCCCAGGCACCCGTTCCGGCTCGCAAGGCTGGCGCCTCACCGGCGAGAAGTGCTGGATCTCGAACGCCCCCGACGCGGATTTCTACACCGTCTTCGCCCGTACGTCCCCCGGCGCGGGAGCCCGTGGCGTCACCGCCTTCCTGGTCCCCGCCGACCGCGTGGGCCTGACCGGCACCCGCCTCGACATGCTCTCCCCGCACCCGATCGGCGCGCTCGCCTTCGACGGGGTTCGGGTCGGCCCCGAGGACGTCCTCGGCGAGGTCGACCGCGGCTTCCGGGTCGCGATGACCACCCTGAACCGGTTCCGGCCGAGCGTCGGCGCGTTCGCGGTCGGCATGGCGGCCGCGGCCCTGGACGCGACCCTCGCGTACACGGCCGAACGGGATGCGTTCGGGGGCAAGTTGAAGGACCTCCAGTCCGTCGCCCACCAGATCGCCGAGATGGCCACGCGCACGGAGGCGGCCCGCCTCATGGTGTACGCGGCGGCTTCCGCGTACGACAGGGAAGGCGCCGGGGCACCCGGCATCGCACGCCGGGCGGCGATGGCGAAGCTGCTCGCGACGGAGAACGCGCAGTACGTGGTCGATGCCGCCGTCCAACTGCACGGCGCCCGCGCGCTCCAGCGCGGCCACCTCCTCGAACACCTCTATCGCGAGGTGCGGGCGCCGCGCATCTATGAGGGGGCGAGCGAGGTGCAGCGCACGATCATCGCGAAGGAGCTGTATGGGTGAGGGCCGGTGGCCGGTGGCCAGTGGCCGATTGGCGGGGAGGGGGCTGGTCCGCGGCCCGCGGGTCGCTTGCGTCTGGTCGTGCAGTTCCCCCCGCGCTCCTGACGGGGCACGGATGACCGCGTCGCCCTCCGAGGGGGCGCGGCGCGAAGCTCGCCCTGTTCCCGACGTCTGCTCGCGACTTCTGCGCCCGACGTCTGCCCCCCGACTTGTGCCCCCGACGACTTCTGCCCCCGAACGGATCTGCGCCCCGACCCAGGAGGTCACCCCCATGACCCTGCATCGCGTCAACCCCGCCGAACTCTCCCCGCCCACCGGCTTCTCGCACGCCGTCACCGCGACCGGCTCCCGCCTCGTCTTCCTCGCCGGGCAGACCGCCCTGGACGGCGAGGGCAAGGTCGTCGGAACCACCCTGCCCGAGCAGTTCGAGGTGGCCCTCACCAACCTCCTCACCGCCCTGCGCCACGCGGACGGCACCCCCGCCGACCTCGCCCGCGTCACCGTTTACGCCACGGACGTGGCCGACTACCGCGAACACGCACCCGAACTGGGCGCGATCTGGCGGCGGTTGGCCGGTCGCGACTACCCCGCGATGGCGGTGCTGGGCGCGGTCCGGCTGTGGGACGACCAAGCGTTGGTGGAACTGGACGGGGTAGCGGTCCTGGACTGAGGCGCCGCGGCCGGAACGGCATGCCGCACCCCCCGCTCAACCGCCCCGACGGCCTGGCGAAGACCCTGGCCGCGATGACACCAAGGAGACGCGAGAGAGCCCCCGCCACCCCGTCAAGTCGCCTGCGTCGGAAGGAAGTTCCTGGGTACCTGGAGACAGCCGCGGCCACGAGGGCCGGGGCGATTGAGGAGGGGTGAACACGTGCGTGCGAGCAAGGTTACGGGTGTCATCGGCATCATGGGACTCTCGGCCGCTCTGCTGACGGGCTGCGGTGACAGCGACGACGGCGGCTCCGACAAACCGTTCGCCAAGGACAGCGCCGACCAGATCGCGGCCAAGGCGGTCGCGGCCACCAAGAAGGCGGACTCGATGCGCCTCAAGGGTGACCTGCGGCAGGCCGACGGGAAGTCGGTGAGCGTGGACCTCGCGGTCGACCAGGAGAAGAACTGCGAGGGAGTCGTCGACACCGCGGGCGCCAAGGCCGAGCTGCGGCACACGAACGCGTCGCTGTACGTGCGCGGCAACGAGCAGTACTGGAAGAACGCGCTGAAGAACCAGCCCGGTTCGGACAAGGTGCTCGCCAAGGTCACCGACAAGTGGGTCAAGACGCCCGCCGACGACGCCTCGACATCCGGCCTGTGCGACAAGCAGGGCCTGGTCGCCTCCATGGACGAGGACAAGTCGACCCGCAAAGGCATGAAGAAGGGCGACACGACGACCATCGACGGAAAGGAGGCCATCACCCTGACGAAGAAGGCCTCCGGAGGCGAGACCCACACGATGTACGTCGCGACAGAGGGCAAGCCATACATCCTGCGCACGTCAGTAAAGGGCGGCGACAAGCCCAACGAGGCGACGTTCACGGACTACAACAAGCCCGTGAGCCCGAAGGCTCCCGGCAAGGGCGACACGGTCGACCTCAAGGAACTCGCGGCCTCGGGCCAGTAGCCGCATCGGCCGAGACCGTAAACGGCCGAGCACGCATCACGGCAGGGGCGCCACGGCTTGACCCGGCCGCGACGCCCCCGCCATGGGCCGTAGCGGGGAACTGAGGCGGACTGAAGAGGCTCCCCAGTCGGCGACCGGCCGCCACCCCAGCGCGGCACGGGCAGGCCACGGGGGAACCGTAAACTCCGTGGCCGTTGGTCGGTATCGACAGTGGTGAGACCGTGCCATCCGCTGGCAGTGTGCTGCCAGGGCTGCTGCCGGCGGCCAGCCGCCGTGGGCGGGACAAGGCGCAGCACGAAGGGGCTATGGAACTGTCACCATGGGCGCTGGAGGCGCCCTCCGGCGCCCGAGCCGCTACGCGGCGGAACCATCCCCGCAGGTGTGGGGAGCACGCGTCTCTCACGCCCTAGGTGGGGCATCCCCCTCGCAAGTGGGGAGTACTTATGAGGGGCGTAACGTATTCATTCGAAGTGCTCTAGGGCCTAACGCCCTAGGTGTTACAAACCTCCATCCTTCCTTTTCTGGCCGCTTAGCCGTCGATGTATGGATGATTTTGGCGCATCATTAGAGCGGAACTGGTGCGACCGGGAACACGCGCACCATCAGGAACACGGTGGGCGCGGAGGGTGGCGTCATGGTTGGGGGCCTCCGGGATGCTGCTCGCCGGGGACCTCGTCGCAGCGGGCGCCCCGTCACCCTCGTCGAGGAGCGGGCGCCCGGCATCAGTAACCTCTCGCGCGCGGTTGTCGTGCATGCCCGCACGCTGGAGCAGCTCGGCGCTTGGGGCCTCGCCGACGAACTGGCCAGGGGGGGGCCGCCTGCCACGAGGCGCCTCTTCGACCGCCTCGCGCTCGCCCTCGCGCCGCTGCCCTCCCGCTTTGTGCACGTCCTGGTCCTGCCGCAGTATGAGGTCGAGCGGGCCTTGAAGCAGCGCGCGGTGGAGGCCGGGGGCGGTTCCGGGGAGCGGGGACCATCTTCCACGCGCAATGAGTACACGGTGTTGTTCAGCGGCTGTGGTGATCGCAGTGGGACTACTGCCCTCCGCACGCGCGGGAGCACCTGCCCGTCAACCACCGGACCCTGGACTGGTGACCCTCCCTGCACGTACGGGGGGGCAGTCATGAGGCCTTCGAAAGAGAACCGGTCGTGGGGAGCACCCCCGCGCGTAAGGTGAGCGCTCCTTCGGATACTTGTGTAGCGGCGGATGGTGGGGCCATTCCCGCAGCCGCGGGGATGGTCCTGATCGGTCTGCTGCTGATCGGCGGCGTCTTCCGGCCCTGATTGATCCGCCGCACCGGCTGCACACCGCAGTCGGCCGATTTCGGACCGCTCGCCACAAAATAGGCGCACTGATTTCAACGCGGCGCGGCAGGCCAATAGCCGGAATTTCTATTCAAGTGCCGCGCGAACGAATTCCACCGGAGAGAGGTATCGGTGGATCTCAACATAATGTGCGATCAAGACCGGTGCCGCCCAGCTTATTCCAGGCGAAGAGTGAACTCGAATCTCCCCACTGCCCAGGAACAAGCCGTCTCGATATACATGCTCCTGCGCAACTTCGAAGGAAGGGCAAAGTCCACAGAAGTGAATCCCCCGGAAAATGTTACAAGGGTCTCTTGCCAGCCCCTTCAGCACGTCAACGAGGCCTCCGGGTGCGACACCTTGTGTATATTCGTGCCCCGCCGATAGTCAGCCGACATTCAGTAGTTCTTCTTTTGTCTCCGAATATGAGTATGGTGTCATCCCGGTAATGCGTCATCTGGGATCCACGTACTCTCGGCAGATAGCGACATGATAGGGCTGGCCCAAAGCGCCGCCGCACCCCGTCCGCCCTACGCTCACGCAGATCGGACGGAGTACTGCCGCGGCCCCCAGGGGCGTCTCAGATGTCCCGGAACGTCTCGATCTGCGCCCCCACCGAATTCAGCCGCTCCGCCAGATCCTCGTACCCGCGGTTGATCACGTACACGTTGCGCAGCACCGACGTGCCCTCTGCCGCCATCATCGCGAGGAGGACGACCACCGCGGGGCGCAGCGCCGGGGGGCACATCATTTCTGCGGCGCGCCAGCGGGTGGGGCCCTCGACCAGGACGCGGTGCGGGTCCAGGAGCTGGAGGCGGCCGCCCAGGCGGTTGAGGTCCGTGAGGTAGATCGCGCGGTTGTCGTACACCCAGTCGTGGATCAGCGTCTTGCCCTGTGCCGCCGCCGCGATGGCCGCGAAGAAGGGGACGTTGTCGATGTTCAGGCCGGGGAACGGCATCGGGTGGATCTTGTCGATCGGCGCCTCCAGTTTGGAGGGGCGCACGGTGAGGTCGATGAGGCGCGTACGCCCGTTGTCCGCCGCGTACTCCGCCGAGCGGTCGTGGTCGAGGCCCATCTCCTCCAGGACCGCCAGCTCGATCTCCAGGAACTCGATCGGCACCCGGCACACCGTCAGCTCGGACTCCGTGACGACGGCGGCGGCCAGCAGGCTCATCGCCTCGACCGGGTCCTCGGACGGGGAGTAGTCGACGTCGACGTCGATGGTCGGCACGCCGTGCACGGTCAGCGTCGTCGTCCCGATGCCCTCGACCTTGACGCCCAGCGCCTCCAGGAAGAAGCACAGGTCCTGGACCATGTAGTTCGAGGAGGCGTTGCGGATGACGGTGGTGCCCGCGCTGCGCGCGGCGGCCAGCAGCGCGTTCTCCGTGACGGTGTCCCCCCGTTCGGTGAGGACGATGGGCCGGTCGGGGGAGACGTCCCGCGCCACCTCGGCGTGGTACAGCCCCTCGGTCGCCGCGATGTCCAGACCGAACCGGCGCAGCGCGATCATGTGTGGCTCGATCGTGCGGGTGCCGAGGTCGCAGCCGCCCGCGTACGGCAGCTTGAAGCGGTCCATGCGGTGCAGCAGCGGGCCGAGGAACATGATGATCGAACGGGTGCGGCGCGCGGCCTCCGCGTCGATGGCGTCCATCTCCAGCTTGGCGGGCGGCACGATCTCCAGGTCGACGCCGTCGTTGATCCAACGGGTGCGTACGCCGATGGAGTTGAGCACCTCCAGAAGGCGGTAGACCTCCTCGATGCGGGCGACGCGGCGCAGCACCGTGCGGCCCTTGTTCAGGAGGGACGCGCAGAGCAGCGCCACGCACGCGTTCTTGCTCGTCTTGACGTCGATGGAGCCGGAGAGCCGGCGGCCGCCGACCACCCGCAGGTGCATCGGCCCGGCGTAGCCGAGCGACACGATCTCGCTGTCGAGCGCCTCGCCGATGCGGGCGATCATCTCAAGGCTGATGTTCTGGTTGCCCCGCTCGATGCGGTTCACGGCGCTCTGGCTGGTGCTGAGCGCTTCGGCGAGCTGCGTCTGTGTCCAGCCCCGGTGCTGCCGGGCATCACGGATGAGCTTGCCGATGCGTACGAGGTAGTCGTCTGCCATGCGTCGCAGGTTATCTCAGATATGAGATGACGTGCGCGCTGGGGTGGTCCATACGGGGAGCGTCCCAGGCCCATTCGGGGAACGGCGCAAGGGAGTTCAGCCGCAACCGCAGGAAGCGTGCCGTCCGCCGTGCACCGACGCGTACGCCGTGGGCCGGGGCCCCGCCGCCGCCCGCGTCACCCGGGCGGCGGCCGCGCGTCCTGCCGACGACTGTGCGTCGTGCACCACTGTGCCTCCGACGAGCGTGAGGCGCACCTCGGCAGAGCTGATATCGGCCACCGGACAGCGCGTCACATCGCGGTCGAGCAGCACCAGATCGGCCTCCTTGCCCTGCTCGACGGTCCCGGTGAGGTGGTCGGTACGGAGTTGACGCGCGGTGCCCAACGTGTGCATGAGCAGGGAAGACGCACGGCTGATGCCTTCTTCAGTGCGGTAGAGGTCGCCCTCTCCGTCCATGCCCTCGCGGTCGATCGCGGTCCGGATCTGGTTCCAGACCTGAAGGGGGTCCACCGGCCAGTCCGAGCCACCCGCGAGCGCCGCGCGCCGCTTCTGGAGGCTGCGTGCCGGGTACTGCCAGCGGTGGCGTGCCGCGCCGATGTACGGCAGCAGGGCGTCCACGGTCCAGGTGTCGCGGGCGGCCCATTGGAGCTGCATGCAGGGGACGACGCCGAGCGCCGCGAACCGGGGGAGGTCGGCGGGGTCGACCAGCTGGAGGTGCGCCGTGGTGTTGCGTACGTCCCGGCGGCCGGTGGCGCGCAGGGCGTACGCGTAGCCGTCGAGGGAGGTGCGTACAGCACGGTCGCCGATGGCGTGCGCGTGCATCTGCCAGCCCTCGGCGTTGAAGGCGGCACTGAGCCGTCCGTAGTCGGCGGCCGACACGTACAGGTCGCCGCAATTGTCGGTGGGCCTGCCGTCCTTGTCCAGATAGGGCTTCAGGAGCGCGGCGGTCTGCGCGGGGTACTCGATGACGCCGTCGAGGAAGACCTTCACCGTGCCGAAGCGCAGTCCGCGTACGCCCTTGAAGTCCGCCCGGAGCCCACGGGCGTACGCGAGCGCCGCGGCCGGATCTCCGGTCAGCTCGGTGTCGATGCGCAGGGCGGGCACGATGCGCTGCGGGAGGCGGCCCGACTCGGCGAGGCGCTGATAGAGCTTCAGCTCGCCGCGGCCGACGACGGCTTCCATGAAGGTGGTGATCCCGGACGCGGCGGCCTCGGCGAGGATCTCCGTGGCGGCCTGCGCCAGTCGGGTCTCGTCGGGCTCGGGGATGTGCCGGGCGACGAACGGCTGGGCGTCGTCCTTGAGCACGCCGGTGGGCTTGCCGTCCCGGCCCTTGACGATCTCTCCGCCGGCCGGGTCGGGGGTCGACGCGGTGACCTTCGCGATGTCCAGGGCGCGCTGATTGGCCCACAGGTTGTGGCCGTCCCCGCCGCGCAGGACGATCGGGCGGCGCGTGGGCAGGGCGTCGAGCATCGAGTGGTGCGGGGCGGTGCCGCGGGGGAGGAGCCCGATGGGGTTCCAGTCCTCCACCACCAGCCAGCCGCAGGGCTCCTGGTCTGCGGAGTCCTGAAGGAACCCGGTCAGCGTCTTCTGGAGTTCGTCGACCGTCTGCTCGGCCCCCGCGAGGGAGGGGCGCAGGGAGCGGCTCGCGGCGTCCATCGGGTGGGCGTGCCCGTCGTGGATCCCGCTCATGACGGTGCCGCCCCGGGCGTCCACCACGTCGGTATCCCGGCCGATGAACCGCCGCACGGCCCGGCCGGCACCGACGGCGAGGATCCGCCCGTCCCGCCCGACGGCCACCGCTTCGGCCCGGGAGTTCCCCGAAGTGCCGGTGAACACCCGGGCGTTGTGCAGGACGAGCGCGGCGGACTGCCGGGCGGGAGAGGAGGCGCGGGCGGGCGCGGCGGCGACCAGTCCGGAGAGCCCGGTGGCTCCGGCGATTCCCGTGGCTCCGGCGGCGCGGAGAAGGCCGCGCCGGGAGGGCTGGGGGACGTGCGGCTGGGCGACGTACGGCTGGAGGGCGTACGGCTGAGGAACGTACGACCGCGAATCGGGCGACGGGGACGCGGGCGGCTGGGACGCGGGCGACGGGGACACAGGCGGCTGGGACACGACGACGCTCCAAGAGGTGGCGGCAACGGGCGAACCGAGCGGGAGACATCTCCGCCAAGCGGCGCGGCACGGCAAGCCCCACGACAGGCCCTACGCCAGGCCCCACGGCAAGCCCCACGCCAAACCCCACGGCGAGCCCCACGACGGCCCGCGCCAGACCCTCACCGAGTAACGCGTTAACCAGAACCCGCCCCGGACGACGATTTCCGAACCTCCGTACGATGGCCCGCATGCCAGGGCCCGCGCCGACGCTCGCCGACATAGCCCGCGCCGCGGAGGTCTCGACGGCGACGGTCTCCCACGCCCTCAACGGCACCGGCAGGATCGGCGAGGCCACCCGCCGCCGTGTCCGCGAGACGGCGACGCGCCTCGGCTACGGCACCCCCGGCCCCCCGCGCAGCCGCACGCTCGGCGTCGCCGTCACGACCTTCCGCGGCGCCTGGAACTACACGGAGGTCGCCTACTTCTCGCGCGCCGTCACCGCGGCCACCTCCGCCGCCCACGCGCGGGGTTACGCCCTGACCACGTTCCCCGCCGACCGCGCCGCGGACGACTCCTGGCACAGCCTCAACGTCGACGGCATGCTCATCGTGGACAGCCCGCGCGGCGACCCGATGGTCCGCGCCCTGCGGGCCCGCGGCATCCCGCTCGTCTTCGACGGCGCCCCCGGAGACCCCAGCCCCGGCGACCGCTGGGTCGACAACGACCACGAGGCGACCGCCCGCGAGGTCCTCGACCACCTCGCGGCGAGCGGCGCCCGCCGCATCGCCCTCCAGTCGGGCAACGGCGACGAGCACTACGCCCGCGTGGTCACGGCGGCGTACACGCGGTGGTGCGACCGGCACGGCTCGGCGCCGCGGATCGTGCCCTTCGAGGTGGCCGACGGCCAAGGGCACGCGTTCGACGCGCTGCTGCGGGGCCCGGACCGCGCCGACGCCGTCTACGCCGCGTACGACCCGGGCGGCCGCCAGCTGCTGGCCGCCGCGGCCCGCCACGGCCTGCGGATCCCGGGCGACCTGCGGCTGGTGTGCGCGAGCGAGGACGCCGGTTACGAGGTGACCACGCCGCCGGTGACCACGGTCACCCTCGACCCGGAGCGCACCGCGCGCACCGCCGTGACGCTCCTCGTCGACCTGATCGAGGGCACGTGCCGGACGGCTCCCGGCCCGCTGGTCGTACCGGCCGCGCTCCTGGTGCGGGCCTCATCCGGCGGGGAGCCGGCGCGCGGGCCCGGATAATGGAGGCCACGCTCACCGCACGGAGGCCACGCTCACCGCAGGGAGGCGGCATGACCCGCGAAGCCCACCCGTATAGCTCCGATAACATGCTCGGACCCACAGCCCACGTCTAACAAATCGGCCGGACAATTGATATCCAGAGCATCGCGGGTGTTTTCGCGAACAAACTGCACAGCCGTGCTCGCCGCATGGCGTCAACCACGGGCGATCCTGTGGACCGCAGCGGCTGTGGTGGCCCTCGCGTTCCTCATCGCGCTGGAGGTCGCCGCGCGCGGCTACGGCCTGCCCGGGCCGATCACCAACCAGGCGCGCGAGGTGATCTTCGCCCCCAAGTCGGGTCCGCTGCTGTACGCCGGCATGGCGTTGATGATGGTGGTCCTCACCTGGCGGCAGCGGTTCATCGCCATGGGCGTCGCGGTCGGCATCGACATCGTCTTCTTCCTGGTGCGCTGGGCCGTCGACGCCAAGATGATGTTCGGCAACGGCGCGCTGTGGGTGATCCTCGCCTGCGCCGTGATCGCCGTCACGCGCCGCACCGGCCGGGACCGGCTCCTGCTGCTGAAGGGCGTGGGGCTCGGCCTGCTGCTGGTGGCCGGCCGCAAGACCGGTGACACCTGGCTGCTCATCACGTGGAAGACCCGCCCGACGGTCCTCGACCAGTACGTGGCGACCGCCGATCACGCGCTGGGCAACCCGTCGTGGGTCGTGGGGCGGATGGTCAACGCCACGGGCGAGATCGGTGCGCACGTTCTCGACTACGTCTATATCCAGCTCGCGGTGGCCGCGGTGGTCATCGCGCTGTACCAGCTGCGCAACGTGGCGAGCGAGGGCCGCTTCCCGGGGCACCATCTGGTGCGTACGTTCCTGGTCATCGGTTTGCTCGGGCCCGGCATCTACATGATCTACCCGGTCGTCGGGCCGATCTTCGCGTACGGCGTCCACGGCGAGCACTGGGCGGTGGCCGACATCTGGCCGAACACGCCGCCGACGATCACCACCCCGCACGTCATGCCGTTCGACGACAAGACCCCGCGCAACTGCATGCCCAGTCTGCACACGGCGTGGGCCACGACGATCTTCATCCACTCCCGCAAGGGGCCGAGACTGCTGCGCTACGCGGGCACGTTCTGGCTGATCGCCACGCTCGGCGCCACGCTGGGCTTCGGCTACCACTACGGCGCGGACATCGTCGCCGGTGTCGTGTTCGCGTACACGATCGACGCGGCGCTGCGCTCGTTCGACCGGGGCTGGGACCGGGCGAGCATCCAGCTGGTGGCCTACGGCACGACGGTGTTCGTCCTGTTCCTGCTGTCGTACCGCTTCCTGCCGATGGAGATGGCCCGGCACCCGTGGCTGTTCGGGCCGCTGCTCATCGGGGCGATGGCCTCGGTCATCTACGGCTATATAAGAACCGCCGAGCCGCGGGAACCGAAGGCCGCGCCACCGACGCAGCAGCTGGAGCCGCAGCCGGAGATGGTCTGACGCGGCAGGGCGCGATGACGGCGCGCCTCGTCGCTGGGGGAGGCGCGTCGCACCCCCGGGTCCAAGCTCGTGCAGGGAGCCTCAGGCCCGTATCAGGCAGCCGGGATGCGCGGCCGTGAGCGTAGGAGTGTTCTCAGCATGCCGGCCCCCGCTGCGATGGCGGCGAGGTGCAGCACCGCGGCGACGGCTGGGTTCTCCGGTGGGGTGACGTCGCCTGGGTGGGTCAGCGCCACGAGCAGCGTGAGGGGCAGTTTCCAGCTGCTCCATGCGAAGAGCGAGCCCGACCCGAGCCAGCCGAGCGCCAGGAGAAGCCAGTGGGGCCGCCGGGCGGGCCGTGCCCGGGTGAGGGTCCAGATGGCAGCGGCGCCGGCCAGCGCCCAGAGCGCGCCCAGGCCAGTGAGCAGCTCTCCGTTGGTGTGGCGCTCTTCGGGGTGGGCGATTCCGAGGGTGCCGCCCACTGCCCAGTACAGCCAGACCAGGCCGACGACGACAGCGACGACAGCTGCCCAGGGCGCACCGGCACCGGCGCTGCCCCGGCCTCGTCCGGTGAACGCCTGCGGCCAGCGGCGACGCAGGTAGGCGGGGAGTGCGAGGGCAAGCCCCAGCCCCATCCCCATGAAGCTGAACTGGAGCAGGGCGCCCATCCAGCCGGGCATGGCGTTGCTGTCGCCCCCGTCGTCGGACGAACTGCCGCGCGCGGCATCCAGCAGCGTACTGAGTACGGCGTACGGCAGGATCGACACAAGGAAGCCCGACCCGGTCCAGGCGCAGAATGCCACCAGTCGTCCCGGTAAGCGCATGCCCCAGGGTCGCACCAGGGCGAGCGCCAGGGCGATACCGATGGCCGCCATGCCGATGGTCACCGTATTGAGCAGAACCCAACCGGCTTGGCTGTAACCCTCGCCGATCGGCACCACTCCCAGGAGCGAGCCGACGACCCACAACACTTTGATCAACAGATACGGCGCCAGCGACAAAGCGGCCCCGTATCCCGCGCACCGACCGACCCGGTCCCAGCGTTCCACCTGGACGTTCCCTTCTTGGCAGGAACTCCAGCCTTGGGCATCCCACTGCCGCGCACGTCCCCCGCGAGGAGTGCCCACCTCCACCGCCCGACGGAGACCGCTCTCGTCATCAGGGCTCACCGAACGCGCGAATGAAGGCGCGCCTCGTCGCCACGGCGGGTCATGTACTAGAGTTATCTCGACATCGAGATATCTGCCGAGGCGCACCAGAAGCCGCCCCCGGGTAAGGGTTACCTAACTAAGCTTTACCTTAGCGGATCGACGAGGAGTCGTGGCGGCAGGATGTGCTGGAACGCGCACAAAAAATGAAGGAGACTGTCGTGTCGGCGAACAGCTTCGACGCCCGCAGCACGCTGCGCGTGGGCGACGAGTCGTACGAGATCTTCAAGCTGGACAAGGTCGAGGGCTCCGCACGGCTCCCTTATAGCCTGAAGGTCCTCCTTGAGAACCTGCTCCGCACCGAGGACGGCGCGAACATCACCGCCGACCACATCCGTGCGCTCGGCAACTGGGACTCCCAGGCCCAGCCGTCCCAGGAGATCCAGTTCACGCCGGCCCGCGTGATCATGCAGGACTTCACCGGCGTCCCGTGTGTGGTGGACCTCGCCACCATGCGTGAGGCCGTGAAGGAACTCGGCGGCGACCCGGCGAAGATCAACCCGCTGGCCCCGGCCGAGCTGGTCATCGACCACTCCGTGATCGCCGACAAGTTCGGCACGGCGGAGGCCTTCGGCCAGAACGTGGAGCTGGAGTACGGCCGCAACAAGGAGCGCTACCAGTTCCTGCGCTGGGGCCAGACCGCCTTCGACGAGTTCAAGGTCGTCCCCCCGGGCACCGGCATCGTCCACCAGGTCAACATCGAGAAGCTGGCCCGTACGGTCATGGTCCGTAACGGCCAGGCCTACCCCGACACCCTGGTCGGCACCGACTCGCACACCACGATGGTCAACGGCCTGGGCGTCCTCGGCTGGGGCGTCGGCGGCATCGAGGCCGAGGCCGCGATGCTCGGCCAGCCGGTCTCCATGCTCATCCCGCGCGTCGTCGGCTTCAAGCTGACCGGTGAGCTGCCCGCCGGCACCACCGCCACGGACCTCGTGCTGACCATCACCGAGATGCTGCGCAAGCACGGCGTCGTCGGCAAGTTCGTCGAGTTCTACGGCGAGGGCGTGGCCGCCACCTCGCTCGCCAACCGCGCCACCATCGGCAACATGTCGCCGGAGTTCGGCTCCACCGCCGCGATCTTCCCGATCGACGACGAGACGCTGAAGTACCTGAAGCTGACGGGCCGCGACGAGCAGCAGGTCGCGCTCGTCGAGGCGTACGCCAAGGAGCAGGGCCTCTGGCTCGACCCGGCCGCCGAGCCCGACTTCTCCGAGAAGCTGGAGCTGGACCTCTCCACGGTCGTCCCGTCCATCGCGGGCCCGAAGCGTCCGCAGGACCGCATCGTCCTCGCCAACGCCGCGCAGCAGTTCGCCCTGGACGTGCGCAACTACGTGGACACCGCCGACGAGGCGGGCCAGGAGTCCTTCCCGGCCTCCGACGCCCCGGCCACCACCAACGGCGTCCCGTCGAACCCGACCACGGTCACGGCGCCCGACGGCTCGACGTACGAGATCGACCACGGCGCGGTGACGGTCGCGGCCATCACCTCCTGCACCAACACCTCGAACCCGTACGTGATGGTCGCCGCCGCGCTCGTCGCGAAGAAGGCCGTCGAGAAGGGCCTGACCCGCAAGCCGTGGGTCAAGACCACCCTCGCGCCCGGCTCGAAGGTCGTCACCGACTACTTCGACAAGGCGGGGCTCACCCCCTACCTCGACAAGGTCGGCTTCAACCTCGTCGGCTACGGCTGCACCACCTGCATCGGCAACTCGGGCCCGCTGCCCGAGGAGGTCTCGAAGGCCGTCAACGACCACGACCTGGCCGTGACGTCCGTCCTCTCCGGCAACCGGAACTTCGAGGGCCGCATCAACCCCGACGTCAAGATGAACTACCTGGCGTCCCCGCCGCTGGTCGTCGCGTACGCCCTCGCCGGCTCGATGAAGATCGACATCACGACCGAGGCCCTGGGCGCCGACCAGGACGGCAACCCGGTCTACCTCAAGGACATCTGGCCCTCCGAGGCCGAGGTGAACGACGTCGTCGCCAACTCCATCGGCGAGGACATGTTCAACAAGTCCTACCAGGACGTCTTCGCGGGCGATGCCCAGTGGCAGGCGCTGTCGATCCCCACGGGCAACACCTTCGAGTGGGACACCGAGTCGACGTACGTCCGCAAGCCCCCCTACTTCGAGGGCATGACGATGGAGACCACCCCGGTCTCCGACATCACGGGCGCCCGCGTCCTCGCCAAGCTGGGCGACTCGGTCACCACCGACCACATCTCCCCGGCCGGTGCGATCAAGGCCGACACCCCGGCGGGCAAGTACCTCACGGAGCACGGCGTGCAGCGCCGCGACTTCAACTCCTACGGCTCGCGCCGAGGCAACCACGAGGTCATGATCCGCGGCACGTTCGCCAACATCCGCCTGCGCAACCAGATCGCGCCGGGCACGGAGGGCGGCTTCACGCGTGACTTCACGCAGGAGGACGCTCCGGTCTCGTTCATCTACGACGCCTCGCGCAACTACATCGACCAGGGCATTCCGCTGGTCGTCCTCGCGGGCAAGGAGTACGGCTCCGGCTCGTCCCGCGACTGGGCCGCCAAGGGCACCGCGCTCCTCGGCGTCAAGGCCGTCATCGCCGAGTCGTACGAGCGCATCCACCGCTCGAACCTCATCGGCATGGGCGTGCTGCCGCTCCAGTACCCGGAGGGCCAGTCCGCCGCGTCCCTCGGCCTGACCGGCGAGGAGACCTTCTCCTTCACCGGCGTCGAGGAGCTGAACAACGGCTCCACGCCGCGCACGGTCAAGGTCACCACGGACACGGGCGTCGAGTTCGACGCGGTCGTCCGCATCGACACCCCCGGCGAGGCGGACTACTACCGCAACGGCGGCATCATGCAGTACGTGCTGCGCAGCCTGATCCGCAAGTAGGCAGGCGCTAAGCAGCAGTCGAGGGCCGCACCCCGTTCCGTACGGGGTGCGGCCCTCGTGTGTTCCAGCACATGCGCACATGCGCACATGCGCCCTGATCCGCCGGACAGGCCTTAGCCGCCGTACGGAACCGTGATCAGTTCCATCGCATGGGCCGACGGGTCGAGGAAGTAGACACCCTTTCCGCCGTCGTTGCGGTTGATCTCGCCCGGCTGCTTCTGGTGCGGGTCCGCCCAGTGCCGGATGCCGCGTGCCCGGATCTTCTCGTACGCGGTGTCGAACTCCGCCTCCGATAGCAGGAAGGCGTAGTGCTGCGGGGTGATGTGCTCGGCGGGGAGGGTGGCGAAGTCCAGGGTGACGCCGTTGCTCAGGGCCACCGCGATGAACGGCCCCCACTCCGTGGTGATTTCAAGACCCAGCAGGTCCGCGAAGAACTCGGCGGACTCCCGGTTGTCCCGGGCGTGGATGATCGTGTGGTTCAGCTCGACCGACAAGGAATGCCTCCAGAAGGCACCTCCTGACACCTCCATGCCTCACCCGGCCGGTGACCGACACGCGATGTCGCCGTGGATCTTAGACATGCCCGCATCGGGTTGTCGACCTCGATCACATCTTGCGCAAAGGGTCACTTCATCTTGCACAAGGCGTCGTCGACGAGCTGGTCGGTGCGGTCCTCGCGGTCCTCGGCGGCCGTGTTGGTGGAGCGCATCACGATGATCCCCTTCAGGTCCTTGCCGAACTTCTTGCCCTTGTCGACGAAGCCGTTGGCGTTCAGATGGCCGAGGGTGGTCCCGCCGTGGCCCCAGTAGCCGCCGCCGCAGCTGAGTTGGGTCCGCATGATGCCGAGGCCCATTTCCCTGCTGTACTTCGCGTGCTCCGACGGGGCCGGCACCGTCTTGAGCATCTGCGCCATCTGCTGGGGGCCGAGCAGCTTGCCGCCGAGGAGGCTCCGCCAGAAGCGCGTGAGGTCGTTCGAGGTGGTGATGAGGTCGCCCGCCGCGTCGCCCCAGGTCATGCTCACCTCGGTGGTGTCGACGAGGCGGCCACCCGGCTTGAACTGCTGATAGGCCTTGGCGTGCGGCTGGGGGAGGCCGGTGCGCGTGCCCGGTGAGAAGGTGTGCTTGAGGCCGAGGGGCTCGATGATCCGGGCCCGGACCTCGTCGCTCCAGTGCCGGCCCGTCACCTTCTCGATGATCATCCCGGCCAGTACGTAACCGGTGTTGGAGTAGCTCCAGCCCTTGCCGGGCTCGAAGAGGGGCTTGTCCCGCAGGGCTATGTCGACCAGGTCGCGCGGCGCGTACTGGTGGAAGCGGTTCTTCTGGAACCCCTCCTCGTCGATCATGGGCAGCTTCGGGGCGTAGTCGGGCAGGCCGCTGGTGTGCTGGAGCAGCTGCCGTACGGTGATCCGGTGGCCGTCGTGGCCGTTGCCCTCGACCACGCCGGGCAGCCACCGGTCGACCTTGTCGTCGAGGCGTATGCGGCCCTCGGCGACCAGTTGCAGGACGACGGTGGAGACGAAGGTCTTGGTGTTGCTGCCCATCCGGAAGTAGCCCTGATGCGGTACCGGCCGGCCGGTGCCGAGTTCGGCGGTCCCGCTCCGCACCGACGTGCGGTGCCTGCCGTCCACCAAGGTGGCCTGGGCGCCCACCACTCCGTCCTCGCGGACGATGTCGTCAAGACCCCGCTGGAGGTCCGCCCGGCCGTAACCGGCCCTGCCGGCGTCGTCGGAGTGGGCCCAGGCGGCGGAGACCGGCATCGCCAGCGTCGCCGTGGCGACGATCGCCGTCACCGTTCCCAGGGTCTTTCGCAGGTGCGTCATGGTGGTTGCCTCACATGGCCGAAGGGGTGGTGGTCAGTGCGCTCGTCCCAAGATCATTGAGCCACGGGAGGGCGACGCCGGGCCATGGAGCAACCCCCCAGACCAGGGCTGTGGAGAACCCACTGACCAGGGGTATGGAGAACCCCACCATGGCGAGATGCCCCGGTCCGCGCCGCTTGCGGCACGGACCGAGGCATCCATGGGTGGGCCTGAACGGCCAGGCTCAGGAGAGCAGTTCGACCTCCGCCAGCGTCGAGGAGCCGTCCGGCACCAACCGGTAGTGGCGGTACGTCCCCGGGTGCGCGACCGTGAACACCCGCGTCTGCTGGTCCCAGGCGAAGGACTCACCGGAGCGCTTGTCCAGGTCCTTCCACCCGCGGCCGTCGGCGGAACCCTGAAGGACCCAGCCGCGCGGCGCCTTCGCCCTGTCCGTGGACGACGTCAGCGTGTACTGCACCGCCTTCGTACGCCCGGCGACCGGCAGTTCCACGGCCGACTCCGAAGTCGCCTCCGTGGCCGAGGTGTTGTCGAAGAGCGCGCCCTCACCCTTGAGGGCGTCCTTCCTCGGCGAGGGCACCTTGTCGTCCCGGGTGACCGACGTCGGCTGCGCGTTCTTCCCCGAGCCCCACGCGGACGGCTTCGGTCCCATGTCGAACTCCAGGACCCCGCCGCGCGCTATGAGTTCGTGCGGCAGCGCGGTCGACTTCCACACCTTGCCGTTGACCTTCAGGCCCTGGACGTAGACGTTCTCGGCGCTGTTCCTCGGCGCCTTGACGACCAGGTCGCGTCCGTTGTCCAGGTGCACGGTCATCTTCTTGAACTGCGGTGAGCCGATGGCGTATTCACCGCTCCCCATCACCAGCGGGTAGAAGCCGAGTGAGGAGAAGAGGTACCAGCCGGACTGCTCGCCGTTGTCCTCGTCGCCGTGGTAGCCCTGGCCGATCTCGCTGCCGGTGTAGAGGCGTGAGAGGACCTCGCGGACCTTCTCCTGCGTCTTCCACGGCTGCCCGGCCGCGTCGTACATGTACGCGGCGTGGTGGGCGACCTGGTTGGAGTGCCCGTACATGCCCATACGCACGTCACGCGCCTCCGTCATCTCGTGGATGACACCGCCGTAGGAGCCCGCGAACTCGGCGGAGCCGGTCTCGGGAGTCGCGAAGTACGTGTCGAGCTTCTCGCCGAGGCCCTTGCGGCCGCCGTACAGGTTCGCCAGACCGCGCGAGTCCTGCGGAGCCGTGAAGGCGTACCCCCAGGCGTTCGTCTCGGTGTAGTCGTGACCCCACACGCGCGGGTCGAACTTGTCCGACGGGACACGCCAGTTGCCCTTGGCGTCCTTGCCCTGGAAGAACCCGGGGGACGTGCCCGCCCCCGCCGCCTTGTCGTCGAAGAGGTGCACGTAGTCGCGGGCGCGGTTGAGGAAGTACGCGGACTCCTCCTTGTACCGCTTGTCACCCGTCTTCTTGTAGAGGGCCGCGCCCATGCGGGAGATGCCGTAGTCGTTGAGGTAACCCTCCAGCGCCCACGACAGGCCCTCGTGCGTCTCGCTGCTCGTGTATCCGAGGAACGGCGAGGTCTTCATGCCCTTGCGGCCGACGCCCGAACTCGGCGGCACCACCGTCGCGTTCTTCAGCGCGGCCTCGTACGCGGCCTTCGCGTCGAACTTCACGTCCTTCTCGTACGCGTCGGCGAACGCGACGTCGGAGGAGGTGCCCGTCATCAGGTCCGCGTACCCCGGCGACGACCAGCGCGAGGTCCAGCCGCCGTCCTTGTACTGCTGTACGAACCCGTCGACCAGCTCGCCCGCCTTCTTCGGAGTGAGGAGGGAGTACGCGGGCCACGTCGTCCGATAGGTGTCCCAGAAACCGTTGTTGACATACGGCTTGCCCTCGACGATCTTCGCGCCGGTGTGGGTCGGGGTGTCGGGTCCGGTCTGCGGCGAGAACGGGGAGGCGTACTTGTACGCGGCCCTGCCGTTCGCCGAACGCACCTTCTCGAAGCCCGAGTTGGGGTACAGGTACAGCCGGTAGAGCGAGGAGTACAGCGACGTCGACTGGCCCTCGCTCGCGCCCTCCACCTCCACCTTGCCGAGGAGGGCGTCCCACTGCTTCTGCGCGCGGTCCTTCACCCGGCTGAAGGAGGTGCCCGCCGGGATCTCCTGGTCGAGGTTGTCCTTCGCCTGGTCCACGCTGATGAGGGAGGTGGCGAGCCGCAGCTGGACCGAGCGGTCCTTTCCCGCGTCGAAGCGGAGATAGCCGGTGACGTCGCCGCCACCGCCGCCGTCGAGCTTGCCGCCGGCGGTCACGGGCGAGTCGAAGGTCCCGTAGACGAACAGGCGCGTGGCGCCGGTCGACAGGCCGGACTTGACGTCCGAGAACCCGGAGACGATCCCGCGCTCCTTGTCGAGGGTGAGGCCGCCCTTCTCCGAGACGTTGTCGAAGACGAGGCTCGTGTCGTCACCGGGATAGGTGAACCTCATCATCGCGGCGTGGTCGGTCGGCGCCATCTCGGCCTTGAGCCCGTTCTCGAACGTCACGCCGTAGTAGTGCGGGCGCGCCGTCTCCTTCTCGTGCCGGAAGGGCAGCGCCCGCTTGGTCCGCGAGGCGCTCGGCGTGTCCTTGTCGACGGACGGCATCATCTGGAACGTCTGCCGGTCGCCCATCCACGGGCTCGGCTCGTGGCTCGCGCTGAACGCCTGGATCGTCGGGAGGTTGTCGTCGTTGTTGCCGCGCGCGTAGTCGTAGAGCCAGCTCAGGGAGCCCGCGTTGGTCACCGGCGTCCAGAAGTTGAAGCCGTGCGGGACGGCTGTCGCCGGGAAGTTGTTGCCGCGCGAGAAGCCGCCGCTGGAGTTCGTGCCGCGCCTGGTGTCCGCGTAGTCGGAAGGGTGCGCCCTGGGCTTCGGCGGGGCCTTCTCCGCCAAGGACACGTCGTCGAGCCAGCCGCGGAACTTCGCCGGGCCCTTCGGCGCGTCGTACGCCAGGAGTATCCGGTCGACGGTCTTGCCCCGCGCGGCCTGTCCGATGCGGGAGGTCACGTTGTTCCACTGGTTGACGTAGAGCACCTTGGCGGCGCCCTGGCCGCGCGGACTCAGCGGGAAGCCGTGCTGGTCGGTGGCGCGGAGGTCACTCAGATAGGTGCCGTCGGTGAACGCCAGGTCCACGGCGACGTTCGTGGCCGCGTAATCGAGGTCGCCCTCGGCCATCGAGGGGAAGACGCGGTAGCCCAGCTCGGTGTCCGCCCGCACCGGGACGTCGACGTCGAAGACCTTGTTGTACGAGTAACCGCGGCCGTCCACCTTGTGGGTGCCCGCGTAGCGCAGCGCGTGCTTGCCCGTGAACCCGGCGCGCGACTTGGCGGTGGGGGAGCCGCTGGGTCCGCGGTCCACGAGACTGAGCATGTCCTCGGGCGCGGGGCCCTCGGAACCCCCCACCGACAGCTGGACATCGGCGAGCTGGAGGATGTCGGCGGCGCCGTTGTTCGCGGTGACGTCGAGGCGGAAGTGGGAGTACGCCGTGGCGCCGGCCCCGCCCGTGACGTCGTACTTCTTCGTCTTGTGCCGCCCGTCGAACGTTTCGCCCGCGCGCTCGTCGAGGACCTTCCAGTCCTTGCCGTCCGTGGAACCCTTCAGGGTCCAGTCCTTGGGGTCGCGCCCGGCGTGGTCGTTCGCGGAGGTCAGCGCGTACGTCACGACCTTGGCGGGGTCGTCCAGGTCGAACTCGACCCAGCCGTCCTTCGCGAACGTCAGCCATTTGCTCGTCGCCTCGCCGTCGACGAGATTCTCCGCCACTTCACCCGAACCGGCGTTCTCCCCGCTGGCCCGGACCTCGGTGACGTGGTCCATCACGCTGCCGGGCAGACCGGAGCTGAACGCGCCGTTGACCCCGGAGGCCTTCTTCTTGCCGCCAGGACCCGTTTCGACGGTACTCACCCAGTCCGGCCGGGCGTCCCCCTCCTCGAACGAGGAGACGAACTCCCGTTCCTCGCGGGGTGCGTGCTCCGGCTCGGCGACGGCGGCCCCCTGTGCCGCCACGACGAGTGCCAGCGCCAGCGTGCCGATGGCCGCGGCCGAGCGGGGCCGTCCGGGCGCACCCGGACGGTGGTGTCTGTAACGAGGTCTACGTGCCGTGTACGGCATCCCCGAGCCCCTCCTTGCGAGTTGGACAACGTTGTCACGATCGCTGCGCAAGGTCTAGTAGGGAGTCAAGTGGCGAGCGGTGTCAAGGCTGTTGCGGCAGGCAGATCACCGGCCTGCCGACTCCACCGTCAGGGCGCCGTTCGTGGTCGACAGATCCAGGCGGTACTCGCCCGACGGGTCGTTCTTGAACGCCACCTTCTTCTCGCCGTTGGTGACCTTCGCCGAGACCCGGTACTTGGCGGGCGGGGCCGTCACGGTGAGGCCGCCGCTGGTGGTGCGGGCCTTGATGTTCTGCGGGGTGGCCGCGTGGATCGTCACCTCGCCGTTCGTCGTCCGCGTGTCGATGCCGCCGCCCTTGGCATCCTTGACGTGGACGCCGCCGTCGCGTGAGCGCAGCTCCACCGGGCCCGTCGCGCCGGTCACCGCGATCTCGCCGTTGGTCGTGTGCACGTCGACCGCGCCGACATCGGTCAGTTCGAGGCGGCCGTTGGACGCGCCTCCCGTCACCGGAAGCCCGGCGGGGATCTTGACGACGTAGTCGACGCCGCAGTCCTCGCCGCAGCCGGAGAGCGTCAAAACGCCGTTCCGTACGCTGAATGACGTGCGGCTCGGCTTGTCACCGCGGTAGCTGACCGTGCGGTGAACGGAGACCGCCGAGATGTCCGCGGAGGCGTCCACCTCCACCCCGCCGTTGCCGCTGTCGAGGCGGATCGAGGTTACTTTCCGGGACACCGTGGCGTCGTCCTCGAGGGTCTTCTGATCGAGGGTCGAGCACGCGGAGAGCCCGCCGGCGCTGAGAGCGGTCAGAGCTACTGCTGCGAGGACGCGGGGCGGTAAGCGGCGCATGGATTTCCCCTGGGGAGCGAGTTGGAGCGGGTCGGATCGATGATCATTCACTGCGACTCTACGCAGCGACAGCGCCGCCCACGGTGGGGGCCCCCGCCCTTGCCCGTCCCGGATCGAAGGCACGGGGGCTGCCCGAGGATCAGGCGGCGAGGCCGGGCCGCTCGCGGGTCCGCCGGACGAACTCACGGGCAGCCGGTTCGCGCCGCGAGGTGGGCGGTCCCGACGATCGCCAGGCGCATGCCGACGGACCGGGTGTACGCCCCGGTCGGCATCGCGGTGGCCTGCGCGTTCCAGCTGAGGGCAGCCCCGGGACCCGATCAGCTTGGTGAACGCCGGCACGCGGGGCACGCCCTGCCCTCTGGCCCGCTCGAAGGCGCCCTGAGCCATGTCGACCGCCTCGGACCTGAAGCCCCGCATGAGGGTCTGCATGGCCCTCGCCCCGGCCGCCTGGCGCGAGGCCGGCTGGGTCTTCCGTGCTCTCGGACTGCCCTGAACCGAAATCAGGGAAAGTCCAAAAGAAACGCCGCGAAAGTCCACGTCCCCGCCCGGTGTTGTGCGAGAGGTTTGACCAGGCGATCCCATAGGTCTCAACTAGGAAACCCCGTGGGGCAAATGTGTATTCGATCTTGCCCAGTCGAGCGCGAGTGGACTATACCTGTCGGCACCCGTCGGCCCGCACAGCCGCTCGGCGTCCACGCACGACCCCAGCTTCACACCACCGCGGTGCCGGGGAGGGTCCGGTTCACCGCCTGAGTCCTGTGAGAAGGCGAGGACTTGAGCATGGGATCCACCAGCGTCAACCGTCGTGATGTCATCAAGAGGGCGGCCGCCACCGGTCTGCTCGCGGTGCCCGCCGTGGGGGCGCTCAGCTCCTGCGCCAGCGGGGGCGGCGAGGAGAACAAGGCCGAGAAGGGGAAGAAGAGCAAGAAGAATCCCCTCGGCGTGAAGGAGGACGCGGCCCTCGCGGTCTACATCTTCAACGGCGGGTACGGCGACAAGTACGCCCAGTTCGTCACGGACATGTACGCCGAGAAGTATCCGAAGGCCGAGGCGAGCCAGAAGGCGACCGAGAAGATCGCCACCCAGGTGCAGCCGAAGATCGTACGCGGCAAGCCCACGGCGGACGTCGTCAACAACTCCGGCGCCGACCAGATGAACCCGGGCAAGCTCGTGCACAACAAGCAGGTCGCCGATCTGAGCGAGGTGCTCGACGCCCCCTCGTGGGACGACCCGGACGTCACGGTGCGCGAGACGCTGGTGCCGGTCGTGGAGCAGATGGGCCGCTTCGGCGGCAGGGAGTGCTACCAGCTGAACATCGCGCTGACGGTGTACGGCAACTGGCACTCCAAGAAGCTCCTGGAGGACGGCCTTGACTCCGCGTACCCGAAGACCTGGGACGAGATGCTCGCGGTCTGCAAGAAGGCCAAGGCCAAGGGAATCCACGGCTGGAGCTACCCGGGCGGCCACCCGCGGTACATGTTCTTCAGCATGTACACGATGTTCGCCCAGCGCGGCGGCCGCGAGGTCATCGAGGCGATGGACTACCTGGAGCCGGGCGCCTGGAAGCACGACGCGGTCAAGGACGTCTTCGAGGCCTGGGAGGAACTGGTCGCCAAGAAGTACGTGCTGACCGGCTTCGACGGCCAGCAGGCGCACACCGAGATGCAGACCGCCTGGACGAAGGAGGGCAAGTGCCTCTTCGTACCCAACGGTTCCTGGGTGGAGAACGAGGCGAAGGACACCACCCCCGAGGACTTCCGGATGACCGTGGGCGCGACCCCGTCGCTGGACTCGGGCGACAAGATGCCGTTCGGCACGCTCTACGCCCCGGCCGGTGAGCCCTTCATCATCCCCGCCAAGGCCAAGAACCGGCAGGGCGGCCTGGAGTGGCTGCGGATGATGTACAGCAAGGAGGCCGCGCTCAATCTCTTCAAGGAGATCGGCTCGATGCCCGTCGTCAAGGGCGCCATCGACGGCCAGAAGCTCCCCTCGGGTACGGCGAGCGCCCAGGCGGCGATCAAGGCGGCCGGCGAGAACATCGTCATTCCCCAGTTCATGGACTGGTACAACGAACTGTTCCGCGAGGACTTCAACAACATGATCCACAAGTTCATGCAGGGCCAGATCGGCCCCAAGCAGGCGATGGACACCATGCAGAAGGCCAGCGAGCGGATCCTGAAGGACCCCGACGTCACCAAGGTCAAGAAGGCCTGAACGGCGTGAAGACCGACCCCCGGGTGGCCAAGCCCCCGCCCTCGAAGAAGAGGGCGGAGCCCAAAACTCCGCCCAAACCGGCCAACGGGCCGCTGCTGTGTCTGGCGTTCCTGCTGCCGCCCGGCCTGACCCCGCGCCGGGTCCGCTACGACCGGCGCTACCGCACGCTCGACAAGTACCGCTTCATCGTGGGCTTTCTCGCCGTGCCGCTCGCGTTCTACGTGCTGTTCGTCATCTCGCCCTTCCTCCAGGCGATCTACTACTCCTTCACCGACTGGTCCGGCGGCCCGGTGGCGAACTTCGTCGGGTTCGACAACTACCGCAAGATGTGGGACGACGAGCGGTTCTGGGACTCGCTGGAGGTCAGCGTCCTCCTGCTCGTCGTCGCCCCGCTCCTGACCCTCGTCCTCGGCATGTTCTTCGCCTACATGATCACCGCGGGCGGCCGGCACCGCAGGGGACAGGCCATCGCGGGCGTCGTCGGATCGTCGTTCTACAAGGTCGTCTACTTCTTCCCGCAGGTCCTGTCCGTCGCCATCATCGCCGTGGTGTGGGGGCGCGTCTTCAACACCAACAGCGGCCTGATCAACGGGGGCCTTGACAAGGCCGGCGTCGACGGCCCGGCCTGGCTGGGCGGTGACCAGACGCTCGGCCTCATCTCGCTGCTCATCGTGATCAGCTGGAGCTTCATCGGCTTCTACGTCGTCCTGTTCTCCGCCGCGATGGGCGCCATCCCCAAGGACATCTACGAGGCCGCGCTCCTGGACGGGGCGGGCCGCGCCCGTACGTTCTTCAGCGTCACGCTCCCGCTGATCTGGGACACCGTGCGCACCGGCTGGATCTACATGGGCATCCAGGCGCTCGACACCTTCGCGATCTGCCTCGTGATGGTGCCCTCGCACGTCCTGAAGGTCACCCCGGTCTTCCTCTACGAACGGTTCCGTGACGGCCAGTACGGCTACGCCACCTCCATCGGTGTCGTCCTGCTCGTCCTGAGCATGGCGTTCTCCGTGATCGTCATGCGGGCCGGGAACCGCGACCGGATCGAATACTGAGACCGGATCGAATACCGAGACCGCGGGAGCCACCTGCACATGACCACGACCAGCGCCGCCGCGCCCCGCCCCGAGACCGCCGCCGTACCCCGCGCGAAGGAGTCGGGCGCGACCCTCAACGTCTTCTCGCACGCCTTCCTCGTCCTGTGGGTCGTCCTCGCCGCCGGGCCCCTGATCTGGGTCGCCCTCACCGCGTTCCGCCCCTCGGCCGACATCCTCAGCGATCCGACGGGCTGGCCCGCCTCCTTCCACTGGGAGAACTTCACCAACGCGTGGAACAAGGCGAACATCGGCCAGTACACCGTCAACTCGCTGATCATCCTGGCCGGTTCACTGACCGGCACCATGCTGCTCGGGTCTATGGCCGCCTACGTCCTCGCCCGCTTCGCCTTCCCCGGCAACCGCCTCATCTTCCTGCTCTTCGTGGGCGGCATGACGTTCCCCGTCATCCTCGCGCTCGTCCCGCTCTTCGCCGTCATGGAGAACTTCGGGCTCCTCGACACCCGGCCGGGCCTGATGATCGCCTACATCGCGTACTCACTGCCCTTCACCACCTTCTTCCTGACCTCCTTCTTCCGCACGCTGCCGACCGGCGTGCAGGAGGCGGCGATGGTCGACGGTGCCTCGCACACCCGTACGTTCTTCCAGATCATGATGCCGATGGCCAAGCCCGGCCTGGTCAGCATCGGCATCTTCAACTTCCTCGGCCAGTGGAACCAGTACCTGCTTCCGCTGCTGCTCAACAACGAGGACGAGAAGACCTACGTACTGCCCCAGGGCCTCGCCTCGCTGGCCGTCTCCCAGGGCTACCGCGGCGACTGGGGAGCGCTCTTCGCGGGTCTGACGATCGCGATGCTGCCGGTGCTCGTCGTCTACGCCGTCTTCCAGCGACAGGTACAGGCCGGTCTGACCGCCGGCGCCCTCAAGTGACCTGGTAGGGCAGGTGATTTCAGGTTGGCCACGAAAGTGGTCTAGGCCTGTCTAGGCAGAAGTGGACGTGCGTATTCTCGGCGCCACGGCGCCGCGGGGGTGCGACTGTACGCGCTCAAGTCGACACCGATGTCGAAGGGTTGGACAGCATGAGGAATCGAATGGTCGCCACCGGTGCGGCAACGCTCTGCATGGCACTGGGACTTACCGCCTGCGGCGGGGACGGCGACAGCGGCGACAGCAAGACGATCAAGCTCGTCGCCGCCGACTACGGCGACAAGGCCTCCAACGCCTCCAAGGTGTACTGGAACCAGGTCAAGAAGGAATTCGAGAAGGCCAACAAGGGCTACAAGGTCGACGTCCAGGTCATCAACTGGAACGAGATCGACAAGTCCGTCAAGAACATGATCCAGGCAGGCGACGAGCCCGACCTCCTCCAGACCGGCGGTTACGCCGACAAGGTCGCCGACGACCTCCTCTACAAGGCGGACGAGGTGATGTCGGCCAAGACCCGCGAGAACCTCATCCCCACCTTCGCCAAGGCCGGCGAGGTCGACGGCACCCAGTACGGCATCCCGTGGGTCTCCTCCAGCCGCGTGATGTTCTACAACAAGGACGTCTTCAAGAAGGCCGGCGTGAAGACCCCGCCGAAGACCTGGGACGAACTCGCCGCGGCCGCGAAGAAGATCAAGGACAAGAAGGCCGCCGAGACCCCCTACGCCCTGCCGCTCGGCCCCGAGGAGACCCAGGGCGAGACGATGATGTGGGAGCTGGGCAACGGCGGCGGCTACACCGACGCGAGCGGCAAGTACACCCTCGACAGCGCCCAGAACGTCGAGACGTTCGAGTGGCTCAAGACCAACCTGGTCAAGCCCGGCCTCACCTACGCCAACCCCGCCTCCACCGACCGCAAGACGGCCTTCGCCGACTTCGCGGGCGGCAAGGTCGGCATGCTCAACGGCCACCCGAGCCTCATCCAGATGGCCAAGGGCGGCAACGTCGACTACGGCGTGGTCCCCATCCCCGGCAAGGACGGCCCGCTGGAGAGCACCCTCGGCGTGGCCGACTGGATGATGGCGTTCAAGGACGGCGGCGCCGAGAAGGCGGGCGTGAAGAAGTTCCTGGACTTCACGTACTCCAAGAAGATGCTGGAGTTCGACGAGATGTACAACCTCATGCCCGTCACCCAGGACGCCCTGAAGACCATGCGGAGCAACGGCAAGCACAAGGACCTGGAGCCGTTCTTCAAGGTGCTGCCGAGCGCGAAGTTCTACCCGCTGGGCGACACCTCCTGGGACCTCGTTTCCGCCGAGATCAAGAAGACCGGCGGCAAGGCCGTCGTCGACGACCCGAAGCAGGTGCTCGGCGACCTCCAGAAGAAGGCGGAGTCGGCGGCGGCCGACGCCAAGTAACCTCCGGCATCCCCCAGGCACCCCCCGTCAACCCAGTTCGCAAGGAGTCCTTGTGTCACTGAAGGCCCCTCCGTCCCCTGCCGACGCAGGCCGGGGACGGGGCGGGCGCGCGGCAAGGCCGGTGAGCCGCCGCAGCGGCATCGCCCGGCTCGGCCCGCTGCCCTGGATAGCGCCCGTCATCCTGCTGATCCTCGCCGTGGTCGTCTGGCCCGTCATCGAGCTGATCCGCACCTCGTTCCTCAACATCTCCATCGCCGGCAAGGTGCGCGGCAGCGCCGGGGCCGACAAGTTCAAGAAGCTCTTCGAGGAGAGCGACTTCGGGGCGGTCCTGACGTGGACGGTGATCTGGACGCTCGTCGTCGTCACCGTCACGATGCTGCTCTCCCTCGCCCTCGCACAGCTCTTCAACCAGAAGTTCCCGGGCCGGCGCCTCACCCGCTGGGCCCTCATCGCCCCCTGGGCGGCATCCGTCCTGATGACCGCCATCGGCTTCAAGTGGATGCTCAACCAGACCGCCGGCGTCCTCAACACGCTGATGCTCGACCTCGGCCTCATCGACAGCTCCAAGGACTGGCTCGGCCGGCCGGAGACCGCCTGGCCCTGGATGATGGCCGTCGCCGTCTTCGTCTCCCTGCCCTTCACCACGTACACGCTCCTGGCGGGCCTCCAGACCATCCCGCGGGACATCTACGAGGCCTCGCGGATCGACGGGGCGGGGCCCTGGCAGACGTACCGCCACATCACGCTCCCGATGCTGCGGCCCGCCTTCCTCGTCGGCGTGGTCATCAACCTCATCAACGTCTTCAACTCCTTCCCGATCATCTGGGCCATGACCCAGGGCGGGCCGGGCTACGACACCTCCACGTCGATGGTGTTCATGTACAAGCTGAAGGAGACCGACATCGGTGAGTCCGCGGCCATGTCGGTCGTCAACTTCCTGATGGTCGTGGTGCTCGTGCTGATCTTCCTGAAGGTCAGCCGGTGGAACGAGGAGGACTGATGGCCACCGCCACGGCGACCCGCCCCGCGCCCCGGAAGGGCCGCGCACCCAAGCGCTCCTTCCGGCCCCGCACCCTGGTCATCACGGCCTGCGCCTGGCTCCTCGCGGCGGTCTTCCTCGCGCCGTACCTGGAGATGATCGTCACCGCGCTGCGCCCGAAGGAGGAGCTGCGGGACCGCACGTATCTGCCCCAGAACCTGGAGTGGGCCAACTTCATCGACGTATGGAAGGAGTCCGATCTCGGCCAGAACCTCCAGGTCACCCTGCTCGTGGCAGGCGGCGCCACGCTCCTGGTCCTCCTCGTCTCCCTCCCGGCCGCCTACTACACGGCCCGCATTCGCTACCGCGGCCGCAAGCTCTTCCTGGTCCTCGTCCTCGTCACCCAGATGTTCCAGCCGACGGCCCTGCTGGTCGGCCTCTACCGCGAGTTCCACCAGCTGGACATGCTGAACTCGGTCTGGACGCTGATCCTCACCAACGCGGCGTTCAACCTCGCCTTCGCCGTGTGGATCCTGACGGCCTACATCAGCTCGATCCCACCCGAGCTGGAGGAGGCCGCCATGGTGGACGGCACCAGCCGCTTCGGCGCGATGATCAAGGTGACGCTGCCGCTCGCGCTCCCCGGCGTGGTCACCGCGGTGATCTTCACCTTCATCACCTCCTGGAACGAGTTCGTGATGGGCCTGACGCTCACCACGGAGCCGGACAAGCAGCCGCTGACGGTGGGCCTCAGCAACTTCATCGGCAACTACACGGTCCAGTGGAACTACCTCTTCGCCGCGTCGGTGGTCGCGATCGTGCCGGTCATCGTGCTCTTCGCCTTCATCGAGCGGCATGTGGTGTCGGGGCTCACGGCGGGGTCCGTGAAGTAGCGGCCGGCGCCGAGGCGGGCCGGGGCCCGGCGGGGGAGCGGAATACCTCCCGCCGGGCCCCGGCCCGTTCCGTGTCCGTTCCCCTGTTTTTCCGTCAAGGACTTGACTGCGCCAACCCCTTCATCGGAGCTTGGAGTTCACAACTTGTACGGGCGGCCCTGGTGCCGTACGTCATACGGCAAAGGTGGAAGAGTCAATGGAGACTCCGGGGTCGCAGTCCTCTCTGCACCGGGCCAATCTGGAGCGGGTCGTACGCGCCGTACGCCTGGCCGGGTCGCTCACGCAGGCGGAGATCGCGAGGACGACGGGCCTGTCGGCGGCGACGGTCTCCAACATCGTGCGCGAGCTGAAGGACGCCGGAACGGTCGAGGTCACGCCCACCTCGGCGGGCGGCAGGCGGGCCCGCAGCGTCTCCCTCAGCGGCGACGCGGGCATCGTCATCGGCGTCGACTTCGGACACACCCACCTGCGCGTGGCGGTCGGCAACCTCGCCCACCAGGTACTCGCCGAGGAGGCCGAGCCGCTGGACGTCGACGCGTCCGCCGCGCAGGGCTTCGACCGGGCAGAGCAGCTGGTCAGCAGGCTGATCGCGGCCACCGGCGTGGACCGTACGAAGATCACGGGCGTGGGGCTCGGCGTGCCGGGGCCCATCGACGTGGAGTCCGGGACGCTCGGCTCGACCTCGATCCTGCCGGGCTGGGCCGGCACCAAGCCCGCCGAGGAGCTGGGCGCCCGGCTCGGCGTGCCGGTGCACGTGGACAACGACGCCAACCTCGGCGCGCTCGGCGAGCTGGTCTGGGGGAGCGGCCGCGGGGTCAAGGACCTCGCGTACATCAAGGTCGCGAGCGGTGTCGGCGCGGGGCTGGTGATCAGCGGGCGGATCTACCGGGGGCCCGGCGGCACGGCGGGGGAGATCGGCCACATCACCCTCGACGAGTCGGGCCCGGTCTGCCGCTGCGGCAACCGCGGCTGCCTGGAGACCTTCACCGCCGCCCGTTATGTCCTGCCGCTGCTCCAGTCGAGCCACGGCACGGATCTGACCATGGAGCGTGTGGTGGGCCTCGCCCGGGAGGGCGACCCGGGGTGCCGGCGCGTGATCGCCGACGTCGGGCGGCACATCGGCAGCGGCGTGGCGAACCTCTGCAACCTCCTCAACCCCTCCCGGGTCGTCCTCGGCGGCGACCTCGCGGAGGCCGGTGAGCTGGTGCTCGGCCCGATCAGGGAGTCCGTCGGGCGGTACGCGATCCCGAGCGCGGCCCGGCAACTGACCGTGCTGCCGGGGGCACTTGGCGGCCGCGCCGAGGTGCTCGGCGCACTGGCCCTCGCACTCAGCGAGATGGGCGATTCAACCCTTTTGGATGGAACGCTCCCCGCAGATACTCCCGCCTTCACTTAGATAACGCATGGCACCGTTGTCATCTCGTTAAGGATTTACTCCTTGACGCTGGTGTGGCGGCCGAGTTGACTTCGAGCCACCTCGGCCGCAACGACGCGGCCTCGTCAGGGAGGCACCCCACCATGAACGCAATGACGCGTCGCGTCGTCATAGGCACGGCCGCGGTTTCGATGGCACTGGCCATGACCGCGTGCGGCAAGGCCGGAGACGGCGATGACAAGGGCAGCGGCGGCGACGACAAGACCATCGGTCTGCTGCTCCCCGAGAACAAGACGACCCGGTACGAGACCTTCGACCGCCCCATCATGGAGGCGAAGATCAAGGAACTCTGCTCGGACTGCGAGGTCAAGTACAACAACGCCGCTCAGGACATCGAGAACCAGAAGAAGCAGTTCGACGCCCTCATCACCCAGGGCGTCAAGGTGATCATTCTGGACGCGGTCGACTACAAGTCGACGAAGTCCTGGGTCGAGCGGGCCGACAAGGAGGGCGTCAAGGTCGTCGCGTACGACCGTCTCGCCGAGGGCCCGCTCGCCGCCTACGTGTCCTACGACAACGAGAAGATCGGCCGCCTCCAGGGCGGCGCCATGGTCAGGGCGCTCGGCGCCAAGGCCAAGGACGCCAACGTGGTCATGATCAACGGCTCGCCGACCGACCCGAACGCCCCCTTCTTCAAGAAGGGCGCCCACTCGGTGCTCGACAAGAAGGTCAAGAAGATCGCGTACGAGCAGGACATCCCGGACTGGTCGCCCGACGAGGCGAACAGGAAGATGTCCTCCGCGATCGACAAGCTGGGCAAGGACGGCATCCAGGGCGTCTACGCCGCCAACGACGGCATGGCGGGCGGCGTGATCACCGCGCTGAAGCAGCGCGGCATCAAGGTCCCGGTGGGTGGCCAGGACGCCGAGCTGGCGGGCGTGCAGCGCCTGCTGAGCGGCGACCAGGACTACACGATCTACAAGGAGATCAAGCCGGAGGCCGAGACCACCGCCGAGATCGCCGTGCGCCTGCTCCAGGGCAAGGCCATCGACACCGTCACCGACCGCAAGGTCGACTCGCTCAGCGGCGACTTCAAGGGGATCCCCGCCCGGCTGTACGACGCGCAGGCGATCACCAAGAACGAGGTCGCCGAGACGATCGTCAAGGACAAGGTCTACAAGGTCAGCGAGATCTGCACCGCCCAGTACAAGAAGGCGTGCGACGCGGCGGGCATCAAGTAACTCCCGCAACTGACGCGGACGGCCGCGCCGTTCGCACCCCACGGGCTCCGTGGGGCGTTCGTGAGAGCGCTCCACGGGCCGCTGTTCTGCTCTCGCTGTACCACCATCCCCGCCGGTCAGGCGGTGAAGGAGATGATTCACGTGTCCGCTACGCCCGTGCTGGCGTTGCGCGGGGTCTCCAAGCGGTTCGGCGCCGTCCAGGCGCTCACGGACGTAGACCTCGAAATCCACACCGGTGAGGTGGTCGCCCTGGTCGGCGACAACGGCGCCGGCAAGTCCACCCTCGTCAAGACGATCTCGGGCGTTCACCCGATCGACGACGGCACCATCGAGTGGGAGGGCCGCCCGGTCCGCATCGGCCGGCCGCACGACGCCCAGAACCTCGGCGTGGCCACCGTCTACCAGGACCTCGCCCTCTGCGACAACCTCGACGTCGTCGCCAACCTCTTCCTCGGCAGCGAGCTGAAGAGCGCCTCCGTCCTCGACGAGATCAGGATGGAGAAGCGGGCCAGGGAACTCCTGGACACCCTCTCCATCCGCATCCCCAGCGTCCGCATCCCCGTCGCGGCGCTCTCCGGCGGTCAGCGCCAGGTCGTCGCGATCGCCCGCGCGCTGGTCGGCGACCCCAAGGTCGTCATCCTCGACGAGCCCACCGCGGCCCTCGGCGTCGAGCAGACCGCGCAGGTCCTCGACCTGGTCGAACGGCTGCGCGAGCGCGGCCACGGCGTGATCCTCATCAGCCACAACATGGCCGATGTACGGGCCGTCGCGGACAAGGTCGCGGTGCTGCGGCTCGGCCGCAACAACGGCACGTTCTCCGTCGCCGGCACCACCAACGAAGAGATCATCGCCGCGATCACCGGCGCCACGGACAACGCCGTGACCCGCCGCAAGGCGCGTACGGCCACGGCACCGAAGGAGGGAGCGAAGTGAGCGACCTCGCCAAGACCCCGACGAGCACCGACTCCGGCACCCCGGCCCCGGCCGCCCCGGTCCCCGCCGTCGACCCGCGCCTCCTCGTCCGCGAGGAGGGCCTGGCCGGCTACTGGACCGAGTTCAAGCGCAAGATGCGCGGCGGTGAGCTGGGCTCGCTGCCCGTCGTCATCGGCCTGATCGTCATCGCGGTCGTCTTCCAGCTGAAGAACGACCACTTCCTGGACGCGAGCAGCCTCGCGAACATCGCCGTCTTCACCTCCGGCCTCGGCATCATGGCCGTCGGCATCGTCTTCGTCCTGCTGCTCGGCGAGATCGACCTCTCGGTCGGCTCGGTCGCGGGCATGGGTGCGGCGGTCTGGGCGGTGCTGAGCGTCACCCACGATCTGAACGACTGGCTCGCCGTCGTCATCGCCGTCCTGGCCGGCCTGGCCATCGGCGCCGTCCACGGGTTCTTCTTCGCCAAGATCGGCGTACCCGCCTTCGTGGTCACCCTGGCGGGCTTCCTCGGCTGGAGCGGCCTCCAGATCTGGCTGATGGGCGGCGAGGGCAGCATCAACACGCCCGAGGGCAGCGTCGTCGAGGACCTGACCGGGCACTTCTTCGCGGAGAAGGCCGCGGCCTACGGTCTCGCCGCCGTCGCGATCATCGCGTACGCCGCGTCCCTGCTGCTGGACAGCAAGCGCCGCAAGGCCGCCGGGCTGCCCTCGCGCCCGGTCAGCGAGATCGTGCTGCGCACGGTCGTCGTCGCCGTCCTCGCGGGCGGCGCCGCGTACGTCCTGAACGAGCCCGCGGGAGCGCGCGGACTGCCGCTCGCCCTGGTGCTCTTCCTCGCCGTCCTGGTCGTCGCGGACTTCGTGGCGCGGCGCACCACCTTCGGCCGCCAGGTCTTCGCGGTCGGCGGCAACGCGGAGGCCGCGCGCCGGGCCGGTATCAACGTCGACCGGGTCCGGATCATCGTCTTCGCGGTGTCCGGGATGCTGGCGGCCTTCGGCGGCCTGTTCATCGCGAGCCTCTCCGGCGGCGCCACGAAGAGCCTGGGCGGCGGCAACACGCTGATGATGGTGATCGCGGCGGCCGTCATCGGCGGGACGAGCCTCTTCGGCGGACGCGGCAAGGTGTGGTCCGCGCTGCTCGGCATGCTGGTGATCCAGTCCATTCAGCAGGGGCTGAATCTGCTCGGTATGGCGAGTGAGATTCAGTACATGATCACGGGGGCTGTGCTGCTCGCCGCGGTGGTCATCGACTCTGTTTCGCGGCGTACGCAGAAGTCCGCCGGGCGCGCGTAGGCGCTCCGCTGGTGGGGCGGCTCTTCGGGTGCGGCGCCGTCGTCGCTGGTCGCGCAGTTCCCCGCGCCCCTCACGGGGCTTCCCCCCGCGTCCCCTCAGGGGCGCGGGGGATCTGTTTGTGCGCCGGGAGCGGCTCCCCGGGCGCGGTTCGGGGATGCGGAACATTAGACTCGACAGACCCGGCAACGCTCGAACAGCACATCTCAGCTCTACTGCAAGGAGGCACGGGTGCCGCTGCTGACCCGCATCACGGGACCGCGCGATCTGGACCGGCTCAGTCCCGAGGAGCTGAACCAGCTGGCCGGAGAGATCCGGGGCTTCCTCGTCGAGGCAGTCTCCAAGACCGGCGGCCATCTCGGCCCCAACCTCGGCGTGGTCGAGCTGACCATCGCCCTGCACCGCGTCTTCGAGTCCCCGAAGGACAAGGTCCTCTTCGACACCGGCCACCAGAGCTATGTGCACAAGCTGCTCACCGGCCGCCAGGACTTCGGCAAGCTCCGCAGCAAGGGCGGCCTGTCCGGCTACCCCTCGCGCGCCGAGTCCGACCACGACGTGATCGAGAACAGCCACGCCTCCACGGTCCTCGGCTGGGCCGACGGCCTGGCCAAGGCCAACGAGGTGCGCGCCAAGGACGACCACGTCGTCGCCGTCATCGGTGACGGCGCGCTCACCGGCGGCATGGCCTGGGAGGCGCTGAACAACATCGCGGCCGCCAAGGACCGCCCGCTGGTGATCGTCGTCAACGACAACGAGCGTTCGTACGCCCCCACGATCGGTGGACTCGCCAACCACCTGGCGACCCTGCGGACGACCGACGGCTACGAGCGTTTCCTGGCCCGCGGCAAGGACCTCCTGGAGCGCACGCCGGTCGTTGGCAAGCCGCTCTACGAGACGCTGCACGGCGCCAAGAAGGGCCTGAAGGACTTCATCGCCCCGCAGGGCATGTTCGAGGACCTCGGCCTGAAGTACGTCGGCCCGATCGACGGCCACGACATCGAGGCCCTGGAGTCCGCGCTCCAGCGCGCCAAGCGCTTCGGCGGCCCCGTCATCGTGCACTGCATCACCGAGAAGGGCCGCGGCTACAAGCCCGCCGAGGACGACGAGGCCGACCACTTCCACGGCATCGGCCCGATCCACCCCGACACCGGGCTGCCCATCGCCGCGGGCGGCATGGACTGGACGTCCGTGTTCGGCGAGGAGATGGTCAAGCTCGGCCACGAGCGCGAGGACATCGTCGCCATCACGGCGGCCATGCTCCAGCCGGTCGGTCTGGAGAAGTTCGCCAAGGCGTTCCCGGAGCGGGTCTACGACGTCGGCATCGCCGAGCAGCACGCGGCCGTCTCCGCGGCGGGCCTCGCCACCGGCGGCCTGCACCCGGTCTTCGCCGTGTACGCGACCTTCCTCAACCGCGCCTTCGACCAGCTCCTGATGGACGTGGCCCTGCACAAGTGCGGCGTCACCTTCGTCCTGGACCGGGCGGGCGTCACCGGCACGGACGGTGCCTCGCACAACGGCATGTGGGACATGTCGATCCTCCAGTGCGTGCCGACCCTGCGGATCGCCGCCCCGCGCGACGCCGACCAGGTCCGCCTCCAGCTGCGCGAGGCCGTCGAGGTCGACGACGCGCCGACCGTCGTGCGCTACTCCAAGGGCGCGGTCGGCCCGGCGGTCAAGGCCGTCGGCAAGGTCGGCGCCATGGACGTGCTGCGCAAGGCGAGCACGGGCCGGCCGGATGTCCTGCTCGTCTCCGTGGGCGCGCTCGCCCCGATGTGCCTGGAGATCGCCGACCTGCTGGACAAGCAGGGCATCACCACGACCGTCGTCGACCCCCGCTGGGTCAAGCCGGTCGACGAGGCCATGGCGCCGCTCGCCGAGAAGCACCGCGTCGTCGTCACCGTGGAGGACAACTCCCGTGCGGGCGGCGTCGGTTCGGCGATCGCCCAGGCCCTGCGCGACGCGGGCGTGGACGTGCCGCTGCGCGACTTCGGTATCCCGCCGCGCTTCCTCGACCACGCCTCCCGCAAGGAGATCCTGGCCGAGATCGGCCTGACCGCGCCGGACATCGCCCGGCAGGTGACGGGGCTGGTGGCCAAGCTGGACGGCCGGTTCGAGCGGTCCGCCGCCGCGGCCGTGGACTCCGTGGAGCCCGCCCGCGACTGACGTCAACCCGCACGGCCGATGGGCCGGTACCGACCACCCTGTACGGGTGGTGGGACCGGCCCATTCGCGTGAATAGGCCCGTGCCGGGGCTTCAGGGGTACTCGCCCTCTCGATCATGTCGTGGACGACAAGCTGGAGGTTCACCCGTGACAAGCCCCCTGTTCCGAACAAAAAGCGTCGAGCAGTCCATCCAGGACACCGAGGAGCCGGAGCACGCGCTCAAGAAATCGCTGTCCGCCCTGGACCTCACGGTCTTCGGCGTCGGTGTCATCATCGGCACCGGCATCTTCGTCCTGACCGGCAAAGTGGCCAAGGAGTCCGCGGGCCCCGCCACCGCGCTCGCCTTCGTCGTCGCGGGCGTCGTCTGCGCGCTCGCGGCCCTCTGCTACGCGGAGTTCGCCTCGACCGTGCCGGTGGCCGGGTCGGCGTACACCTTCTCCTACGCCTCCCTGGGCGAGCTGCCCGCCTGGATCATCGGCTGGGACCTGGTGCTCGAATTCGCCCTCGGCACCGCCGTGGTCGCCGTCGGCTGGTCCGGCTACGTCCGGTCGCTGATGGACAACGCGGGCTGGCATCTGCCGGAGACGCTCACCGGGCCCGATGCCGCCGACGGCTTCGGCTTCGACCTGCTCGCCTTCGCCCTGGTGCTCGTCCTCACCGCCATCCTCGTCCTCGGCATGAAGCTCTCCGCGCGCGTGACCACGGTCGTCGTGGCCATCAAGGTGGCCGTGGTGCTGATCGTCATCATCGCGGGCGCCTTCTTCATCAAGGCCGACAACTACAAGCCGTTCATTCCCAAGGCGCAGGACGTGCCCGCGGGTGAGAGCATCCAGTCGCCACTGATCCAGCTGATGTTCGGATACGCGCCCACCAACTTCGGTGTCCTTGGCATCTTCACGGCCGCCTCGGTCGTCTTCTTCGCCTTCATCGGCTTCGACATCGTGGCCACCGCCGCCGAGGAGACCAAGCTGCCGCAGCGCGACATGCCGCGCGGCATCCTCGGCTCCCTCCTCATCTGCACGGTCCTGTACGTCGCCGTGTCGATCGTCGTCACCGGCATGCAGCACTACAGCGAACTCTCCGTGGACGCCCCGCTGGCCGACGCCTTCAAGGCCACCGGGCACCCCTTCTACGCCGGCATCATCAGCTTCGGCGCGGCCGTCGGCCTCACCACCGTCTGCATGATCCTGCTGCTCGGCCAGACCCGCGTCTTCTTCGCGATGAGCAGGGACGGGCTGCTGCCCCGGTTCTTCTCGCACGTCCACCCGAAGTACAAGACGCCGCACCGGCCGACCATCCTGCTCGGTGTGCTCATCGCCATCCTCGCGGGCTTCACCAGCCTCAACGAACTCGCCGAACTGGTGAACATCGGCACGCTCTTCGCCTTCGTCGTCGTCGCCCTGAGCGTCATCATCCTGCGCCGCACCCGCCCCGACCTGGAGCGCGCCTTCCGCACCCCGATGGTGCCCCTGGTGCCCATCCTCTCGGTGGCGGCCTCGGTGTGGCTGATGCTGAACCTGCCCGCCGAGACCTGGCTGCGGTTCGGCATCTGGATGGTGCTCGGCTTCATCGTCTACTTCGCGTACGGGCGCTCGCACAGCCAGCTGGGCCGGCGCGAGAAGCAGCTCTCCGCCGACGACGCACGGTAGTCGCCCGCCGTTCGCCAGGCATTCCTCACCGGCCCCGTATGTCCCGATCCGATCGGAACTGCGGGGCCGGATAGCGTGCACCGTATGCTCGCCGCGCCCTCCACCTCACTACGCTCCGTACGCGACCTCCGGGTGCCGGGCCCGCGCAAGGAGTACGTCCCCGAGCCCTCGGCCGCCTACTGGGTACGGCTGCTCCCGCTGCTCGCCGCCCTGGCGTGCGTGACCCGTCTGCCCTCCTTCCGGTGGCCGCTGTGGAACCCCGACGAGGGCTATCTGGCCGTCCAGGCGCGGATATTGGCCGATGGCGGCGAGCTGTACGAGACGGTGGTCGACCGCAAGCCGCCGCTCGTCCCCTGGCTCTACGCGGGCGCCTTCGCGCTCTTCGGCGACTCCTCGCTCCTGCCGCTGAAGGTCCTCGCGGTCGCCGCGCAGCTCCTGACGGCCGTACTCCTGGCCTCGCTGGCCCGGCGCCGCTGGGGGGACGGCGCGGGCCGCACGGCGGGCGTCCTGTACCTCCTGATCTCGGTCGGCCTCAACCCGGAGGACGCCCAGGCGGCCAGCTTCGAGGTCTTCACGCTGCCGTGCACGGCCGCGGCGATGTGGTGCGCGGACCGGCGCCGGTGGGGCGCGGCGGGGGCCGCCGTCGCCTGCGCCTTCCTCGCCAAGCAGACCGGGGGAGCGGTGCTGCTGCCGGTGCTCTGGCTGCTGTGGCGGGGCGGGCCCTCCCGGCGGGACGCCCTGCGCCTTGCCGCCGGTCTGTGCGCGCCCGTCCTGGCCGCGGCCGCCCAGACGACACCCTCGGGGTTCCTGTTCTGGACGGTGACGGGCTCGGGCGCCTACGCCTCCTTCACCGGTTCCGAACTCCACGTCCTGGCGCGGGGGTTGGTGAACGCCGCGGTCCTCGCGGCGGCCTGCGCGGGCATTCTCCCGCCGGTCGTACGCGTACTGCGCATCGCTCGCACCGGAGCGGCGGAGCTGTGGCTGTGGCTCGCCTCGTCGGTCGCCGCGGTCCTCCTCGGCTTCCACTTCTTCGGCCACTACTACCTGCAACTCATGCCGCCACTGGCCCTGTTGGGGACGGCGGCACTCCAGATCCTGCCGCGCGACCGCACGATCCGCGCGGTGGTGACCTCGGGGTGTGCCTGTGCGCTCTTCCTGGCCTGGGGCCTCCTCGCGCCGCGCCCCGAACTGGCGCACGCCACGCGCCTCGCCGAGACCGTCAGGGCGCACACCGGCCCGCAGGACCGGGTGCTGCTGTGGGGGATACACCCGGAAGGCTACTGGCTGGCCGACCGCACCCCCGCGAGCCGCTTCCTCACGGCCGGGCTGCTCACCAACTACAGCGGCGGCCGCAACGGCCCGCAGGTGGGGGAGAAGTACGCGGTCCGGGGCGCCTGGCCGGCCTTCCGCGAGGAGTGGCGGGCCCACCCCCCGACGCTGGTGGTCGACGACTCCCGCGGCAAGGCGTACGCCCCTGCCCGCGTCCCGTCCCTGCGCAGGGCGCTGGCGGTGGGGTACGAGCCGGTGCTGTGGGTGGAGGGGGCGGTGGTGTACGAGCGGGTGGATCGGCGGGGGCGGTGAGGCCGACGCGGGCACACCTCAGTCGAGGGTGTGGTGGGTGAGGACGTGCTCGGCGGTCTGGTGCAGGGGCTGGTCGTGGCGGAACGCGTGGGCGCGCATCCGGGCCAGGGCGTCGTCCGGGGGCAGCTGGTACGCCTCGGCGAGGACGCCCGCGGCCATGTGGACACTGGGCGGGTAGCCCTGCGGGCCGGGCCGGACGGGGCGGTATTCGGCGGTGGCCAGGTGGGGGTGTTCGTCGATGGCGAGCAGGGCGAGGATACGGGCGTAGCCGCGTGCCAGGGCCTTGTGCCGGGCGGTGAGCAGACCGGGCGCGGCGCGGTAGAGGTTCACGGCGCCGACGCGCAGGTGGCCGGTGGTCAGGGGGAGGGCGGTCACGGAGCGCAGGCGCTGCTCGGCGGCGGCCTGGGTGAAGGCCGGCCACCGGCGGAACGCCCGGTCCAGGTCTGCCTCCTCGACCAGGGCGCGCCCGACGTAGGCCTCGGTGCAAGGCCCCTCGCCGGTGGTGAGCTGGGCGTCCTCCAGGCGCCGGGCGCGCTCGTCGGTGACGTGGGCCAGCAGGCGCAGTTCGCCGCCGACGACCAGGGTCACGCCGAGGCAGTCGATGTCCAGATCCGCCGCGCAGGCCCGGCAGGCCGTGGCGAGGGTGATGCTGCCGTCGGCGGAGCCGACGCTGCGCCACGCGGCGGCGTGTTCGTCGTCATCCAT
Source organism: Streptomyces sp. NRRL S-920 (assembly GCF_000717945.1). Taxonomy (NCBI): domain Bacteria; kingdom Bacillati; phylum Actinomycetota; class Actinomycetes; order Kitasatosporales; family Streptomycetaceae; genus Streptomyces; species Streptomyces sp. NRRL S-920. Next base: position 112,995 of record NZ_JODF01000009.1, on the reverse strand, counting down.
GGGATGTCCCGATGAGAGGTCACGGAGTGCGGGACCCGGCGGGCGGGTCAGGCGTGCGCGATGGAGTTGGAGTCGAGGTGTCCGTCGATGAGCTGGCGGCACAGCTGGGTCAGGCCGAGCTGGTGGGAGCGGGCGTGGCGGCGCAGGGCGTCGAAGGCCTCGTCGACGGTGGTGCCCCAGCGTTCGGCGAGGATGCCCTTGGCCTGTTCGATGGTGACGCGGCTGGTCAGGGCCGCGTGCATCTGGGCGCGCTGCTGGTTGGCGTGGGCGACGGTGCGGTGCTGGAGGATGGCGATGGTCGCCACGTCCGCCAGCGCCTGCGCGACCCGCGCGTCGGCGGCGGAGAGGCTCTGCGGGCGGGTGTCGAAGAGGTTCAACGCACCGATGACCGCTTCGCGCAGGCGCATCGGCAGTGCGTGGGTGACGACGAAACCGGCCTTCTGGGCCCGGGCCGCGAAGAGCGGAAAGGGGCCGGTCTCCACCGGCGAGGAGAGGTCGATGTTCAGCCGGACCGTACCGCTGCGGTGGCATTCCACGCACGGCCCCTCGTCGTGCTGGAGGGCGAACAGCTCCAGCAGGCGGGTGTGCTCGTCGGAGGCGGCGATCAGCTGGAGGTTGCCCTGCGGGTCTTCGAGCATCACTCCCACCGCCGACACATCGAGCAGCTCCGCACAGCGATCGCACAGCGTGTGCAGGAAGTCGATCAGATCGAAGTCGTCGACGAGCGTGTCGACCGCGTCGATGACGGCTGCCAGCAGGTGTTCTTCTCGAGTCATGGCCCTTCAGTCCCTCCGCCGGCCAAGCGCGCCCGGCCGTCCCCATCATCCTGACGAAAATGCACCCGCCGGGCCACCACGTCCTCGGCGACCTCGATCAACGGCCGGCCGTGGCGGAAGGCATGGGCCCGCAGCCGGACCAGCGCCTCGGCCAGGGAGACCCCGGCCTGCACACTGATCATCCCGGTCGCCTGGTGCACCGCGGCCCGGTAGAGGTGCGAGCCGTCCTCCGCGGCGGCGAAGGCGTCCCACTGCCCGCTGTCCCGCACCAGTGTGGCGGTCAGCGCGTGCGTGACGATCCACGCGTCGGTCAGGGACATCTCCTCCAGCGGGCCGGGTCTCGCGCGTTGCAGGGTCATCGTGCCGAGGCAGGCGGTGCCGGCCAGCAGCGGCAGGCAGAAGACCGCCCTGATCCCCAGCGCCAGGGCCTCGGGCAGCAGGGCTGGCCACCGGCTGGCCGGCTCACGCCCCAGATCGGGCACCGACACGGCCGCACCGGACTCGGCGACCTGCGGGCCCGGTCCCTCGCCCAGGGTGAACTGGAGGTCTTCCAGCCGGGTGCTGACACCCGGGGTGGCCCACAGCAGTTCGTTGAGGCGGCTGCCGACCGTCACGGACACCGCCACACCGTCGACCCCCAGCGCACGGGCGCACCGCGGCGCGTCCGCGCCGAGCAGGCCGCCGCTTTCGGGGGCCGGGCGCAGGCTCTCCAGGACAGCGGCGAGGTCGCCCTTGGAACCCACGGGTGTCACCTCCTGCCTGGCCGAATCCATCCGGGAAACGGCACGCCCAGTCTATGGGGCCCGTTCATTCCGGGCATGGGCCGTGGTCGGCGGCGCCAGGAGCGTAGGGTGGAAGCAGGCCACCCGCCCCGAACGCTGGTTTCGTCTCGTACGGCAACCATGACATTGGCTTCCGATCATGGGTGGCATCGGCAGTTGAGTGCCAAGGATCGGAAGCACGGCCATGTGCACACTTCCCCGCGCGCTCTCCCTGTCCGCGCCCCACGTCTGTTCCCCGTGAAGGGCGCCCGGGCGACGGCCGTCGAGCTGGCCGCCCTCCACGTCGACCGCCCCGACCCGGCGAGCAGTCTCGTGCGCGCGTGCAGGGCGGCACTGAGCCGACGCTGCTCGGTCGGACTGACGTTGGCCGCGGACGCGGCCTTGGCTCAACGCGTCTCCCTTGCCGCCGTCGGCCCGCTGGCCGGCCGGGGGGAGACCCTCCAGATAAACCTGGGCGAAGGCCCCTGCGTCCAGTCCCTGAGCCGTCTCGCGCCGGTCCTCGCGCCCGACCTCGACGACACGGACGTCACCGGGGCGTGGCCCGTCTTCGCCGCGCAGGCCCGCGCCGACGGTATCCGGGCCGTCTTCGCGATCCCCGTCGTCGGCGCCCGCCCGGCCGTTCCCCAGCCGGGGCTCGTGCTGAGCCTCTACCGCGACCGGCCCGGTGACCTGCCCGAAGCGGACCTGCGCACCGCCCGCACGCACGTACTAGCCGCGGAACTGCTGCTCCTGGCCGCTCCGGTGCCCGGCGAGGACTCCGCCGCCGACGCCTGGCTGCTGCCGACCGATGCCGTCGTCCACCAGGCCACCGGCATGATCAGTTACCGCCACGCCCTCACCACCGGCCAGGCCCTGGCGCTGCTGCGTTCGCACGCGCACCTCCGCGGCACCGACCTGACCGACCTCGCCCACGCCATCGTCCACCGCGGCCTGCGCCTGCCCGATCCGCCCCCGCCGGATCCCGCCGGGCCCTGAGCCCCGGCCCCGTGACCCGGGCTCCTTACCAGCGCGGAGCCCGGCGCCGCAGGTGTTATGCCGAACCGGATCCACCGCAGGGCGGGGCGCCCTACGGTGGAACGTCGGCCAAGACCCCGTCGGCAGTCCGCTCCCCACGGGGGATCCGCTGCACTTCGCCGAGCGAGAGTCATGCCCTTCCCGTTGCCAGCAGCCCGCTGTATCGCGTCCGTACACACCCATGGCACCGGCGTCCTGGTCCGCCTGTGCGGCGAGATCGACCTTGCCACCGCACCCGACGTCACCGCCTACCTCGACACCCTGTCCCACGCCGGTTCCGCCGAGCTGCTGATCGACCTGCGGCAGGTGGAGTTCATGGACGGCTCCGCGGTACGCCTCCTGAACCGTGCCTGGTCCCGCGCGGGCGCCGGACGACTGCGTCTGATCTGCACGGATCCGGTCGCCCTTCGGCTGCTCCGCCACCCGAGCCTGCACGTGCGGTTCGAGATCCTGGACCAGTTGCCTGCGCCGACGGTTCCGCCGCGCACGGCGGCCTGACGTCCCGAGGCGGGGGACCGGTTCTGGGAGGTGGCCGGGCTAAGCGCCTCGCCGCCATGTCCGCGTGACATCGGCCAGCGCCTGAACCGCCCCCTCCGCGCGGTCGCGGTCCTCGCGGAGCCTCGGGCCGAACTCGACATGCAGGAACGGCACATCGCGGGCGGTGGCCGCGCGGCCCTGGACGTTGGTGCGGCCCGCCAGGGGGCAGGACCTCGCCCAGGCGCGGCACACGTCGTAGCCGCGCTTCCCGAGGTCGTCCGCGAGGGCGCGGCCCTCGGTGACGGCCTCCCTGCCCCGGCCCGTCGAGGCGACCACATCGTGATCCGGAGCGGAGTCGTCCGCCATGCCGTGCAGCTGTACGCCGGGCAGCCCGCGGCGCACCAGCTCGGCGCAGACGGCGTGGAAGACGCTGTCCCTGCGGTGCGCGACGTCCGCCTCATCACCGCGGCCGGCTTTGCGATGTGCTCCCGCGATGACCAGTACGCCGCCGGGGGCGTGGCTGAGGAGCTGGGCGCCGAGCCGTTCCGTGTACTGGTCGGCCACGGGGTGGGGGACCTGGACCGACCAGCGCGCGGGGGAGTCGAGACCGACGTAGACACGTCCCCAGCCGCGCGGCGCGGCGCCCCTCTCGGCGCGGTCGGCGATCTCCGCGTACCGCCGCCCGGTGGCCTCGTCGGTCACGGTGCGGACCGCGAAGTCCACGTCGGCCAGGCGGCGTTCGGCCTCATCGCGGCGGCCGTCGAGCAGCAGGCCGACCCCCGCGGCGACCGTGCCGCGGTCGGTGCGCGAGGGGCGGCGGTAGCCGGTGTCCTCGCCGAAATCGGCGGTGTAGGTGGTGATCTCCCGCTCCAGGCCGGGCCGGGGGGTCGTAGCGGACGGCCCCCGGTGCTCCCGCGAGGGCGCCCGGCCCTGGTCCGAGGAGCCGCCCGAGCACTGCGTGAGGCTGAGTACGCAGGCGGTCGCGGCGGTGAGAATCCCGAGCTTTTTTGCTATCGCTACCGGCCGAGTGTGGGAGTTCATCATGGTTGTATAAAGATAGCCCTGTGATGACACGTCCCTCCCGCAGGCATTTCGTGACCTGTGCGGCCTCCGCGCTCCTGCTGCTCGCCACCGCCGCCTGCGGCCCTTTCGGCGACGACGACCAGGCCGCCGACGCCGGTCCCTCGTTCACCGTCGCCGCCGCGGGCGACATCCTGATCCACCCGCAACTCACCGACCAGGCCCGCAAGGACGCCAAGGTCACGGGCAAGGGCGAGAAGGGCATCGACTTCCGGCCGATGATGGCCGGGGTCAAGCCGGTCATCAGCAAGGCCGACCTCGGCATCTGCCACTTCGAGCCGGTGGTGGGCAAGCCGGGCGGTCCCTTCCAGAGCTACCCGGACTTCCTCGTGCCGCCGCAGATCACCACGGCCATCAAGGACATCGGCTACGACCAGTGCTCCACGGCGTCGAACCACACGCTCGACCACGGTCCCGCCGGCGTCACCCGCACCCTGAACGCGCTCGACAAGGCCGGCCTGCGCCACACCGGCTCGGCGCGAAGCGCGGCAGAAGGGGGCAAACCGCTCATTACCGAGGTAAAGGGCGTCAAGGTCGGGCAGATAGCCTTCGCCTTCGGGTTCAACGGCCGCGAGGTCCCCAAGGACAAGCCGTGGATCGTCAACCAGAACGACTTCGACGCGATCGCCGCCGCCGAGAAGAAGGCGCGCAAGGCGGGCGCCGAGGTAGTGATCCTCAGCATCCACTGGGGCCGTGAGAACCAGCCCAACGCCAGCGCCCCCCAGATCAAGCTCGCCCGCCAGATCGCCGAGAAGACCGGCATCAACCTCGTCATCGGCCACCACGCGCACGTCGTCCAGCCGATGGAGAAGGTCGACGGCACCTGGATCGCGTACGGACTCGGCAACCAGGTCGCCCGGCACGACGTGCCCAGCGGTCTGACCGAGGAGGGCGTGATCGGCTGGTTCGAGTTCGTCAAGCGCGGTGGCGAGTGGGACGTCGACGCCAAGTACGTGCCCACGTTCGTGGACATCCCGCCGGACCCGGACGAGACCGGCGCCCTGCCCAAGGGGGCCGTCGAGGACCACCGGCTCCTCGATGTGGCCGCCACCCTGCGGGACGGCAAGGGCCTCAGCGAGCAGCAGCGCGCCCGCTACCGCCTCGCCTTCGAGCGCACCCAGGGCACGCTCCTGAACAGGGGCGCGAGCAAGGACGGCCTCGAACCGCTGGAAGAGCTGCCCGCCGACTGACCGGAAGGACCGCTTCCAGCTGATCCGAGGCGCAAACCCTCGATCAGTGCGAGCTGGCTCACATTTCGAGTACTTCGTACATCCCTCCGGACGAGTCGCGGGTCAAAGCTCTCCGGAACGCATCACCGTGCGCATCCGTACCCCGCGTCATTCCAGGAGAGGAGCACCCCTTGGCCGCTTCGCGTTCGAAGCGGCGGCACAAGGTCCGCCGAAGGACCGACATGTCCCTGCTGGGTGGCATACGTCCCCCCATAGCCGTGCTGTCGGTCCTGCTCCTCGCCCTCGCGGGCATCACCGCCCTCACCCTCGGCCGCGTCGGACAGGAGGCCGTCCCCAAGGCGGTCAAGCTGTCCCAGCAGCACTTCGCCGAGGACGGCGCCATCGCGCTGCGCGCCTCCATCGACGAGTCCGTCACCGACCTGACCCGGACCGCCGAACTCTTCAGCGCGGGCCGACCGGTCGCCCCGGACGCCGTCCTCGACAAGATCGGCAGCGTCTACCAGAAGTGGATGGGCACCGCGGTCGTCGAGATCTCCTCCGGCAAGCTGCTCGCCGCCCGCGGTGAGAACCTGCCGCTGACCGCCATCGACCGCGGCGCGCTCGCCGACGAGGACGGCCTGGCCCCGCGCATGGTGCGCCTGGAGAACGGCGAGACCCGCCTGCTCTCCTTCGCCCTGCTCACCTGGAAGGGCCAGCCGCAGCAACTCCTCGTCGCCTCCAGCAGTCTGCGCTTCCCCGGCATCAGCCTCGGCAAGTTCCGCTCCATCGCCGTCGTCGGCCAGGACGGCCACGTGCTGAGCACCGACGGCATCCCGGAGCCCGAGCAGGTCCTGACCGACCTCCAGCGCGAGGAGGTCAAGCAGTCCAACAAGCAGCTCAAGGCGTTCGCGGAAGCCGCGGCGAAGAAGACGCGTACGCATCCGCTCATGTCCAAGGAGCCCGGCTCGGGCGGCTTCCTCGGCGTCAGTGGCCACCTCACCGGCGAGCGCTACCTCGGCGAGCGCGCCATCGGCGGCTACGCGAGCCTCGCCGGACCCGAGGCGGGCAAGCCCACCGTGGCGACCCGGCTCGGCCTCTCCGTCGTCGCGATGGTCCCCGTCGCCGAGGACCCGAGGGCGACCAACAGCTCGGCCTTCGGGCTGCTCGCCGCGGCCGCTCTGCTGCTCATCGGCGGAGCCACCGTCTTCCTGCTCGTACGGACCGTCCAACGCCCGCTGATCCGGCTCTTCCTGGAAGGCCGCCGCCTGAGCCGGGGCGACCTCGACCGGCCCGTCCCCGTGCCGAAGTCCGGCGAGGCCGCCCGCATCGGCGCCGCCCTCGAACGCCTGCGCCGCCAACTGCTCGGCGAACCCGCACGGAAGCAGGACGCGCCCGCCCGCCGCCGCAGGTTCGGCAGCCGCACCCTGATCGCCGTCTGCGGAGTGCTGCTGCTCGCCTGGTCCGCGCCGCTCATGCTGCTGCTCAACCGCGCGGGCGACACCGTCGTCGTACCGCAGCAGATGGTCAACGACCAGCGCGAACGCACCGACACCCTCACCGACCGCGTCCGCCGCGCCCTCAACGAAGGCCACGCCGACCTCACCTCCGTCGCCTCCCTCATGGGCGACCGCACCGAGGCCTCGGACATGTCCAAGGTCCTCGAAAGCACCCTGAACCAACACCCCCGCTACCAGTCCCTGTACGTCCTGGACGCCCGGGGCAAGGTGCTGGCCAAGGCGGGCGCGGACCCCCGCAGCCCCTCCGGCAAGGGACCGTCCGACCAGCCCATCCGCGTCCTCGACGAGGGCGGCAAGGAGCCGGTCATCCTCGGCACCGCCGAGGTGCAGGGGCGCCAGGGCGCCGCCGTGGTGGGCGAGTTCCGCATCGACTTCCTCAACTCGCTGCTCAAGCGCCCCGGCCTCGGCGAGGTCCGCGTCGTCGACGCCAAGCGCAAGGTGATCGGCGCCAACACCGGCTACCGCGAGTTCGAGGGGCTGCCGAGCGGCCGCCTCAACGCGCTCGCCGAGGGCACGGGACAGAAGGTCGGCCTCAGCCCGCGCCCCAGCGGCGTCCTCTACCGCGACGGCGACGACATCCAGATCGCGGCCGCCGCGCCCTTCGTCGGTGGCGGCGCCGCCCACGCGCTCGGCTGGACCGTGCTCAGCTGGCAGCCCGCGTCGGGCCTCGCCATCCCCGAGTACAGCCTCCAGAACCGCACCGTCCTCGCCGGCCTCCTCGGCATCACCGCGGCGGCGGCCTGCCTGGGCTGGCTGCACATCGTCGTCGTGCGTCCGCTGCGGCACCTCGCCGACCAGGCGGAGGCGCTGGCCGACGGGGACCGCCGCACCGTCCTCTACCCGCGCCACCACGACGAGGTCGGCGCGGTCACCCGCAGTCTGGAACTCATCAGGCAGCAGCTGCCGACGGGCACCCAGCGCAAGCGGGACGGCGTCACCGCCGGCCTCGCCGGAAGGAACTGAACCGCCGTGCTCTTCCTCTACACCGTGCTCGTGGTGTGCTGCGCCGTCCTGCTGACGGCCGGAGTCGTCGAACAGCGGCGGCACTTCACCAACCTGGAGCACATCCCCACCCGGGTCCTCGTCAACGGCATCCGCGGCAAGTCCTCCATCACCCGCCTGTGCGCGGGCGCGCTGCGCGGCGGCGGGCTCACCACGGTCGCCAAGACCACCGGCACCGCGGCCCGCTTCATCCACCCGGACGCCACCGAGGAGCCCGTCTACCGCAAGTTCGGCATCGCCAACGTCGTCGAGCAGATCGGCATCGTGCGGCGCGCCGCCGCGTACGACCCGGACGCCCTGGTCATCGAGTGCATGGCGGTCATGCCGGCCCTCCAGGAGATCAACCAGTCCAAGCTGATCCGCTCCACCATCGGCGTGCTGTGCAACGTCCGCGAGGACCACCTCGCGGAGATGGGCCCGACCCTCGACGACGTGGCGCGCTCGCTGTCGCGCTCCATGCCCGAGGGCGGCATCTGCGTCACGGCGGAGAGGGACCGCTACGCCATCCTCAAGGAGGAGGCCGACGCCCGGGACTGCAAGCTGATCTACGCGGACCCGGAGTCGGTCACCGACGAGGAGCTGCGCGGCTTCAGCTGGTTCACCTTCAAGGAGAACGTGGCGATCGCGCTGACCGTCGCCGAACTCCTCGGCGTGGAGCGGGAGACGGCCCTCAAGGGCATGTACGACGCCCCGCCGGACCCCGGTGTCCTCTCCGTCGAGCGGTACGCCACCGAGGACGGCAAGAAGCTCCGCTTCGCCAACGTCTTCGCGGCGAACGACCCCGAGTCGACGCTGATGAACATCAACCAGCTGCTCGACCTCGGCGCCATCCACCGCCCGCTCAACGTCGTCATCAACTGCCGCCCCGACCGCGTCGAGCGCAACGGCCAGATGGGCGAGATCATCCCCGAGCTACAGCCGGAGAAGGTCTTCGTCATCGGCCACCCCGCCAAGTCCGCGATCGACGCGATCCCCGCCCAGTGGCGCTCGCGCGCCGTCGACCTCGGCGGCGACCGGCGCGACCCCGAGGAGTTCATGCGCGAGATGCTCGGGCAGCTCGGCCCCGACTCCTCGCTCGTGGCGATCGGCAACATCCACGGCCAGGGCGAGCTGCTCCTGGAACACCTCGCGGAACTGCCGCCGGACGAGAGCGAGGAGAAGGCTCCCGAGGAGCCCGCCCCGTTCTACGAGCCGCACGTCGACCCGTACCAGCACTACCCCGAGGCGTACGAGACGCGGTACACGAGCACCGGCCAGCACCCGCAGGTCCACGTGCCCGCCCAGCGCACCACGGACCAGCCCTACGAGGCGTACGCGTACGAGCCGTATGACACGTACCAGCCGTACCAGCCGTACGAGCAGCAGACGTACGCGCCCTACGAGCAGCAGGCCTACGAGCAGCAGTCCTACGCGCCCGCGGACACCTACGCCCAGCCCCCCGCCCCCCGCGGTCTGTTCGAGCCGCGGGTGCCGCCCGCACCGCCCGCCGCAGACGACACCCAGCAGTGGCACAGCCCAGGAGAGCCCCGTTGATTCCCTCCGTCCTCACCCCTGAGATCGCCGCGATAGGCATCGCGCTCGGGCTGCTCTTCTCCCTGGTCTGCTATCTGACGACCAACCTCTCGCCCGGCGGCATGATCACCCCGGGCTGGCTGGCGCTGACCCTCGTCGAGGACTTGCAGCGCGCGGCCATGGTGGTCGGCGTGACCGTCCTGACGTACGCAGGCACCCTGCTGATGCAGAAGTTCGTGATCCTCTACGGCAAGCGGCTGTTCGCCGCCGTCGTGCTGCTCGGCGTGACACTCCAGGCGACCGTGATGATCGTGCTGTCCATGGAGTTCCCGCTCATGTACGCGAACCAGACCCTCGGCTTCATCGTCCCCGGCCTGATCGCCTACCAGCTGGTCCGCCAGCCCAAGGGCCCCACGCTGCTCGCCACCGGCTCGGTGACGCTCATGGCCTATGTCGTCCTCACCGCCGGGATCCTCCTCGGCTTCATGCCGTCCGCCTGATTCCCAGGAGTCATTCATGCCGCCCAAGAAGAAGCGTCCCGTCCTGCACGCGGCGACCGTGCTCGCCCTGCTCGCCGGCAGCGCCTATCTGACCGTGGAACTGCGCGCGGACGAAGCGGCCAAGGCGCCCAAGGTGCAGGCCGTCACCGACACCCCCGAGCTGCACAACAGCACCGGCCGGCAGACGAGCGGGAAGCAGACGTGGGAGCGTCTGAAGAACCCCGAGCGCTCCGTCCTGCGCACCGACGGCGGCAAGGTCCTCGCCACCTTCACCGACGGCGCCCGCACCGCGACGCTGACCGGCCCGAGCCGCACCTTCACCGAGCCCGCCAACACCAAGTCCCGGGTGGTGACCAACGACTGGGTGCGGCTGATGCCGGAAACCTGGCGCGAGGGCGCGGAGAAGGAGAAGTGGTTCAAGGACTGGTACAAGGAGTTCTCCGGCAGCGAGGAGGACGACATCTTCGCGATGGCCTTCCAGTACGTGGAGGGCGCGCCCGTCAAGAAGGACGACGAGGGCATCGCGTACGCCGGTGACGCCAACTTCGGCCCGCTGAACCCGAACGGCAGCTCGGGCAACGACCTGCGCCTGGAGCAGTCCGACTTCTTCGACTACCTCGGCATCCCCTACACGTTCCGCAACGGCACCACCGCGCAGCCCGAGAAGGCGCGCGCCCGCTCCATGGACTGCTCCGGTTTCATCCGCACGGTCTTCGGCTACCGCGCCCGCTACCCCCTGATGGCCAGCGACGGCGTCGGCGACGGCCTGCCCCGCACCGCCAACGGCATGGCGCGCGGCAAGGCCGGCACGGACGTCATCGAGCTGAAGGGCGTCGGCGCGGCGGACCGCCCCAAGTCCATCGACGTGGTGCAACCCGGCGACCTGGTCTTCTTCAAGCTGGACGCCCGCACCAAGCAGCGCCTGGACCACGTCGGCATCTTCCTCGGCCACGACGCCGACGGCCACAAGATCTTCATCTCCAGCCGTGAAGAGGTCAACGGCCCGACGATCGGCGACAAGGGCGGCACGTCACGCCTCGACGGCAACGGCTACTACGCCACGACGCTGCGCAGCGCCAAGCGGCTCTAGCGCCCCTTAAGGGGCGCGTACCGTCCTGGGGCCCGCGCACTCCGCCCCCACCTCGCCCACCCTGCGGCGCAGTTCGCGGTCGGCCGTGATCACCACGCACGGCCGGCCCGACGCCTGCGCGGCCACCTCCACGATGCGGTCGTCGCCGCTGCCCGGCGCGCTCTCCACCCGCACCCCCGGCACGGACTCCACACCCCGGGCCGCCCCCTCGACGACGAGGACGATCTCCACCGGCCCCGGATGCCCCGCGACGCCTTCTTCCGCGTACGCGACGAGCGCGTCCCGCAGCCGTTCCGCGGCCCCGCGGCGGTCCTTCCACCATCCGTCGGGCACGGATCCGACGACGTTCGCGGCATCGACGACGACGAGAGTTCTCATGCGGCAAACGTAAACTAATAGGCAAAACGCTGTGCGTCCGTGAACGTGGAAGGGTTGGCGCCGAGTCATGCCGTCGAGGTACACCAGCACTGGTGCCCCGGATACCGCCCGCTGGCTGCTGCGCGGTCACGACGGCCGCCTCACCGCCTACGCCCGCGCCGCGGGAGGCCTCCTGCGCTGGACGCAGACGCGGCCCGGCGGACCGGAGTGGAGCGGACCCGACTTCTTCGAGGCGCCCGACCTCACGTACCTCACGCTCGCCCAGGGCACCGACGGATACGTGCACTTCGTGGGCCGGCGGGAGCGGCCGGGGGACGACGGCAAGGCCGTCGTCGACATCGTGCACTCCATCCAGTACCAGACGGGCCGCCCCCTCATGGACTGGCGCTCGGTCGGCAATCCCCACACCAAGCTCGTGGAGCGCGCACCGCACCTCGGCGCGCCCGCCGCCGCGGTGGACGCCGCGGGCACGGTCCACGTCTTCGTACGGGACGCCGTGAACAGCGTACGCATGCGCCGCGAGGGCAAGGGCGGCAAGTGGGAGGGCTGGAAGGACCTCAAGGTCCGCGAGGCACTCGACGGCATCGTCGCCCTCGCCACCTCCACCGGCCGCGTCGAGGTCCTCGCGCCCGGCGCCAAGGCGACGCTGCGCTGGACCCAGGAGAAGCAGGGCGGCGAACTCTCCCGCGCGGACGACATCCCGCTCGCCCCGGCCCCCGGCTCGGGCACCGCCTTGGAGACCGCCCCCGACCGCCTCACCTATTACGCGGCCGACGCGCTCGGCAGCGGCGTCCTCGCCCACCGCCCGGCGAACGGCGGCTTCGCGATCCCGCTCGGCGGCGCCCCCGGCACGGGACCCGTCGCGGCCCTGCGGACGACCATAGACGGCTACGACTGTACGGTCCTCGCCCACCGCACGAGCACCGGCCGCCCGGCGCTCGCCGCCTTCCCCACCGAGGACGAGGACGCGGGCCTGTGGTGGGCCGAGACCGGCGAACCGTGCCTGGGCGCACCGGCGTTGGCGCTCGACGCGCGGGGCCGCGTCGTCATGGCGGCGATCGGCCTCGACGGCACGCTGCGCCTCGCCCGCCAGAAGGCCGAGCCGGGCCTCGCGCTGGAGGCGTGGACCCGCGTGTGAGCGCACGAAGACGGGCCGTACGGGACAAGTCCCGTACGGCCCGCCTTCGTTGTCGCGCGAGAGGTTACGCCGGGACGCTCGCCACGCCCTGCGCGAGGAACCGCTTGCCGTTCACCCGCTCGCTGACACCCTCACGGTCCAGGTACGGCGTGATGCCACCCAGGTGGAAGGGCCAGCCCGCGCCGGTGATCAGGCAGAGGTCGATGTCCTGGGCCTCGGCGACGACGCCCTCGTCGAGCATGAGCCCGATCTCCTGCGCCACGGCGTCGAGCACGCGGTCGCGCACCTGCTCCTCGGTCAGGACGGAGTCGCCCTGCTTGAGCAGAGCGGCGACCTCGGGGTCCAGCTCCGGCTTACCCGAGTCGTAGACGTAGAAGCCGCGCTTGCCCGCCTTGACGACGGCCGCGAGGTTCGGCGAGACGGTGAAGCGCTCCGGGAAGGCGCGGTTCAGGGTCTCGGAGACGTGCAGACCGATGGCCGGGCCGACCAGCTCAAGGAGGACCAGCGGCGACATCGGCAGACCGAGCGGCTCGACGGCCTTCTCGGCGACGGCGACCGGGGTGCCCTCGTCGATGACGTTCTGGATCTCGCCCATGAAGCGGGTCAGGATGCGGTTCACGACGAACGCCGGGGCGTCCTTCACGAGCACCGCGGTCTTCTTCAGCTTCTTGGCGACGCCGAAGGCCGTGGCCAGCGACGCGTCGTCGGTCTTCTCGCCGCGCACGATCTCCAGGAGCGGCAGGACCGCGACCGGGTTGAAGAAGTGGAAGCCGACGACCCGCTCGGGGTGCTTCAGCTTCGACGCCATCTCGGTGACCGACAGCGAGGAGGTGTTCGTGGCGAGGATGGCGTGCGCCGGGGCGACCGCCTCCACCTCCGCGAAGACCTGCTGCTTGACGCCGATCTCCTCGAAGACGGCCTCGATGATGAAGTCGGCGTCGGAGAAGCCCTCGGCCTTGTCCAGGACACCGCTGACCAGCGCCTTGAGGCGGTTGGCCTTGTCCTGGTTGATACGGCCCTTGCCGAGGAGCTTGTCGATCTCGGCCTGGACGTAGCCCACGCCCTTGTCGACGCGCTCCTGGTCGATGTCGGTCAGCACGACCGGCACCTCGAGGCGGCGCAGGAAGAGCAGCGCCAGCTGCGAGGCCATCAGACCGGCGCCGACGACGCCGACCTTGGTGACCGGGCGCGCCAGGTTCTTGTCCGGGGCGCCGGCGGGGCGCTTGCCGCGCTTCTGCACGAGGTTGAACGAGTAGATGCCGGCGCGCAGTTCACCGCCCATGATGAGGTCGGCGAGCGCCTTGTCCTCGGCGTCGAAGCCCTTCTGGAGGTCGCCGTCCTTGGCGGCCTCGATGATCTCCAGAGCGCGGTAGGCGGCCGGGGCGGCGCCGTGCACCTTGGAGTCCGCGATGGCACGGCCGCGCGCCACGGCGGCGTCCCAGCCCTCGCCGCGGTCGACCTCGGGGCGGGTAACCTCGACGGAGCCGTTCAGGACGGAGGCCGTCCAGATCAGCGACTGCTCGAGGAAGTCCGCGCCCTCGAAGATGGCGTCGGCGATGCCCAGCTCGAAGACCTGCTTGCCCTTGAGCTGACGGTTCTGGTTGAGCGAGTTCTCGATGATGACCGAGACGGCCTTGTCCGCGCCGATCAGGTTCGGCAGCAGCGCGCAGCCGCCCCAGCCCGGGACCAGGCCGAGGAAGACCTCGGGCAGCGAGAACGCGGGCAGCGCCTTGGAGACGGTGCGGTAGGAGCAGTGCAGACCGACCTCGACGCCACCGCCCATCGCGGCGCCGTTGTAGTACGCGAAGGTCGGCACGGCGAGCCCGGAGAGCCGCTTGAAGACGTCGTGGCCGCCCTTGCCGATGGCCAGCGCGTCCTCGTGGCGCTTGAGGATCTCCACGCCCTTGAGGTCGGCGCCGACGGCGAAGATGAACGGCTTGCCGGTGATACCGACACCGACGATGGCGCCCTCGGCCGCCTCCTTCTCGACCTGGTCGATCGCGGCGTTGAGGTTCGCCAGCGAGCCCGGCCCGAAGGTGGTCGGCTTGGTGTGGTCGAAGCCGTTGTCGAGGGTGATGAGCGCGAAGCGCCCGGCACCCTGGGGGAGGTCGAGGTGGCGTACGTGCGCCTGCGTGACGACCTCGTCGGGGAACAGCTCGGCCGCACCCTTCAGAAGCTCAGCGGTCGTGGTGCTCACTTGTCGCCTCCGGCGTCCTTGTGGTTCGGGTTCTCCCAGATGACCGTCGCGCCCATGCCGAAGCCGACACACATGGTCGTGAGGCCGTAACGCACCTCGGGCTGCTCCTCGAACTGCCGCGCCAGCTGCGTCATCAGACGCACACCGGAGGAGGCGAGGGGGTGGCCGAACGCGATGGCGCCGCCGTACTGGTTGACGCGCGCGTCGTCGTCCGCGATGCCGTAGTGCTCCAGGAAGGCGAGCACCTGCACGGCGAAGGCCTCGTTGATCTCGAAGAGACCCATGTCGGAGATGGACAGGCCCGCCTTGGCGAGCGCCTTCTCCGTGGCCGGGATCGGGCCGTAGCCCATGACCTCCGGCTCGACGCCCGCGAAGGCGTACGAGACGAGGCGCATCTTGACCGGCAGGCCGTTCTCCCGCGCGAACTCCTCGGAGGCGATGAGGGAGGCGGTGGCGCCGTCGTTGAGACCGGCGGCGTTACCGGCCGTGACGCGGCCGTGCGTACGGAACGGCGTCTTCAGCCCGGCGAGGTTCTCCAGGGTGGTGCCCGGACGCATCGGCTCGTCGGCGGTGGCGAGGCCCCAGCCGGTCTCACCGGCCTCCTCGTTCGTACGCCGTACGGAGATCGGGACCAGGTCGGCCTGGATCTTGCCGTCGGCGTACGCCTTGGCGGCCTTCTCCTGCGAGCGCACGGCGTACTCGTCGGCGCGCAGCTTGGTGATGCTCGGGTAGCGGTCGTGCAGGTTCTCGGCGGTCATGCCCATGAACAGCGCGGACTCGTCCACGAGCTTCTCGCTCACGAACCGCGGGTTCGGGTCGACGCCCTCGCCCATGGGGTGGCGGCCCATGTGCTCGACACCGCCGGCGACGGCGATGTCGTACGCGCCGAAGGCCACGCTGCCCGCGACCGAGGTCACGGCGGTCAGCGCACCGGCGCACATGCGGTCGATGGAGTAGCCGGGCACGGACTGCGGCAGACCGGCGAGGATGCCGGCCGTGCGGCCGATCGTCAGGCCCTGGTCGCCGATCTGCGTGGTCGCCGCGATGGCGACCTCGTCGATCTTGGCGGGGTCGAGGTCCGGGTTGCGGCGCAGCAGCTCCCGGATGGCCTTCACGACGAGGTCATCGGCACGGGTCTCGTGGTAGATGCCCTTCGGACCCGCCTTGCCGAACGGGGTGCGGACGCCGTCCACGAAGACGACGTCCCTGACGGTACGAGGCACGATGGCTCTCCTCCAGGGTGCGGTTGCGCCACACCTGCGGCGCGCTTCCTCCGTCCACCCTACTTGCCGGTAACTATGCGGCCAAGGGAGGTCTCGGCGAGGCGAAGGTCACACTTGCCGCGCCGCTCCGCGCGGGGGCTCTCCCCGGGGCGGGCCCCCGCCGTCGGCCCGGGTCAGGAAAGGGCCGCCACCAAAGGGGCCGTCACCTGGGAGATCTGCCAGCGCCGCGCCCCGTGCGCGGCGAGTGCCGACGCCACCGAGTCGGCGTCCACCGAAGCCGGCGGCTCCCAGCAGACCCGGCGGACCGTGTCCGGGGTGATCAGGTTCTCCTGCGGCATGTTCAGCTCCTCGGCGAGCGAGGAGACCGCCGTTCGCGCGGCGGAGAGCCGCGCCGCGGCGGCGGGGTCCCGGTCCGCCCAGGACCGCGGCGGGGGAGGCCCGCTCACCGTCTGTCCGGGCTGCGGAAGCTCGGAGTCCGGCAGTGCCTTGGCGCGGTCCACCGAGGCCTGCCACTGTTCGAGCTGGCGCCGCCCCATGCGGTGCCCGAATCCCGGGAGTGCGGCGAGCGCGTGCACGTTCGGCGGCAGGGCGAGCGCCGCCTCGACGATCGCGCCGTCGCTGAGCACCTTGCCCGGCGACACGTCACGCCGCTGCGCGATCCGGTCGCGCGCGGTCCACAGCTCCCGCACGACGGCCAGCTGCCGGCGCCGGCGTACCTTGTGCATGCCGGACGTCCGGCGCCAGGGGTCCTTGCGGGGCGGCGCGGGCGGCGCGGAGGCGATGGCGTCGAACTCCTCGCGGGCCCACTCCAGCTTGCCCTGCCGGTCCAGCTCCTTCTCCAGGGCGTCGCGCAGGTCGACGAGCAGCTCGACGTCCAGCGCGGCGTACCGCAGCCAGGGCTCGGGGAGCGGCCGGGTCGACCAGTCGACGGCGGAGTGCCCCTTCTCCAGTACGAAGCCGAGTACGCCCTCGACCATCGCGCCGAGCCCCACGCGCGGGAACCCGGCGAGCCGTCCCGCCAGCTCGGTGTCGAAGATCCGCGACGGAACCATGCCTATCTCGCGCAGGCACGGCAGATCCTGGGTGGCGGCGTGCAGGACCCACTCGGTGTCGCCGATGGCCTCGCCGAGGCCCGAGAGGTCGGGGCAGGCGACGGGGTCGATGAGCGCGGAGCCCGCGCCCTCGCGGCGGAGCTGGACGAGATAGGCGCGTTGGCCGTACCGGTATCCGGACGCGCGTTCGGCGTCGACGGCGACGGGGCCGGTGCCGCGGGCATAGTCGGCGATCATCGCGGCGAGGGACTCCTCGTCGGCGATCACCGGCGGGATGCCGTCACGGGGCTCGAGCAAGGGGGTCGGCGCCGTTTCGACGTCGTCCGGAGGAGCGCCTCCGGTGGTTCGCAGTGAGCTGTCTGCTGCGGTCTCTTGGGCGTCGGTCACCTGTCAAGGGTATCTGTGGATGCACGGCGCCCGTCGACGGAACGTTCCGTCGACGGGCGCTGGAGGGTTGTAAATCAGTCAGTGGATGATTCCGGTGCGCAGGGCGACCGCCACCATCCCCGCTCGGTCACCCGTGCCGAGCTTGCGCGCGATACGGGCCAGGTGGCTCTTCACGGTGAGCGCCGACAGGCCCATGGAGACGCCGATCGCCTTGTTCGACTGGCCTTCGGCGACGAGGCGGAGCACCTCGACCTCACGTCCGGACAGCTCGCGGTAGCCGCCGGGGTGGCTCGGGGTGCCCGGGGGGCGGCGGTGCATTCGGGCGGCGGCCGAGCCGATCGGAGCGGCGCCGGGACGGGTGGGGAGTCCGACGTTCGTACGGGTGCCGGTGACGACGTAGCCCTTGACGCCGCCCGCGAGGGCGTTGCGCACGGCACCGATGTCGTCGGCAGCGGAGAGGGCGAGGCCGTTGGGCCAGCCCGCGGCGCGGGTCTCGGACAGGAGCGTCAGACCGGAGCCGTCGGGGAGGTGGACGTCTGCGACGCAGATGTCCCGGGGGTTGCCGATGCGGGGACGAGCCTCCGCGATGGACGAGGCCTCGATGACGTCACGTACACCGAGCGCCCACAGGTGGCGGGTGACGGTGGAACGCACGCGGGGGTCGGCCACGACGACCATGGCGGTCGGCTTGTTCGGGCGGTAGGCGACCAGGCTTGCAGGCTGCTCGAGGAGAACGGACACCAGGCCTCCTGGGGGGAGCGGGTGGGGGGAGGGGGGAGCGGGACGGGACCGGCTCGGGGATGAAGCCGGGACGAACCATGCTTTTCAAGGTCACAAACCTCTTCGGCAGCAAACCCGTCAGCCTTTAGGAATGATCACGATTTGATGAGTGTCAATCGGGACAATTAGGACACGTACTCGACCATCCGAAGACCATTCCGAACCCTCACTCTCCCGAGGGACAAGAAAAGAGCCCCGCGGCACAAGGCCACGGGGCAACCGGCGTGTCCGGGAACGTCAGGGCGAGAGAGGACCCCGCCGCTGGGGCAGCGACACCACGGAACCGTCCCCGGCGGGCCCGGCCGGCGGCAGCCCGGCGATCTGGCAGAGCAACTCGCACCACGCCGCCAGATGCGCCCCCGTGTCCGGCACCCCGCCGCCCCCCTCCCGGGGAGTCCAGGACGCCCGGATCTCGATCTGCGAGGCGGGCGGGCGCTCCGCGAGCCCCCCGAAGTAGTGCGACCCCGCACGGGTCACCGTGCCGCTCGCCTCCCCGACCGAGAGGCCGCGCGAGTGCAGCGCCCCGGTCAGCCACGACCAGCACACCTCCGGCAGCAGCGGATCCGCCGCCATCTCCGGCTCCAGCTCCGCCCGCACGAGCGTCACCAGCCGGAACGTGCCCCGCCAGGCGTCGTGCCCCGCCGGATCGTGGAGCAGTACGAGCCGCCCGTCGGCGAGGTCCTCCTCGCCGTCCACGACCGCCGCCTCCAGCGCGTACGCGTACGGCGCGAGGCGCTGCGGCGGCCGCGTCGGATCGATCTCGATCTCCGGCCGCAGCCGTGCCCCCCGCAGCGCCTCGACCGCCGCGCGGAAGGGCTCCGGTGCCGAATCCGCCACCTTCCCCTCCGAACCGTCCATCTCTCCAGCGCCGTCCGACCGTTGTCCCTGAGCCGCAGCCATGCGGGGAAGGTTAAGGGGAACGGCGCCCTCGCGCAGGGAGAGACACCCGTGAGGGGGTCCCCGGTCAACGTGCGAGACTTTCCGAGTGAGTGCCAACAGCAGCCAGAGCCCCGCGGGCCGGCAGAACGCAGCGACGTACGACTCCCCCTTCATGAAGGCGTGCAGGCGCGAGGCCGTGCCGCACACGCCGGTCTGGTTCATGCGGCAGGCGGGGCGCTCACTGCCCGAGTACCGCAAGGTCCGCGAGGGCACGGCCATGCTGGAGTCCTGCATGCGGCCCGACCTCGTCACCGAGATCACGCTGCAACCGGTGCGCCGCCACCACGTGGACGCGGCGATCTACTTCAGCGACATCGTGGTCCCGCTGAAGGCGATCGGCGTCGACCTCGACATCAAGCCCGGCATCGGCCCTGTCGTCGAGAATCCCATCCGCTCGCGCGCCGACCTCGCGCAGCTGCGGGACCTCACCCCGGAGGACGTCCACTACGTCACCGAGGCGATCGGGATGCTGACGGGCGAGCTGGGCGCGACGCCGCTCATCGGGTTCGCCGGGGCGCCTTTCACCCTCGCGAGCTACCTCGTCGAGGGCGGCCCGAGCCGCAACCACGAGCACACCAAGGCGCTGATGTACGGCGACCCGCAGCTCTGGGCGGACCTGCTCGACCGGCTCGCCGAGATCACGGCCGCCTTCCTGAAGGTGCAGATCGAGGCCGGTGCGAGCGCCGTGCAGCTCTTCGACTCGTGGGTGGGCGCGCTGTCGCCCGCCGACTACCGGCGCTCGGTGATGCCCGCGTCGGCGAAGGTCTTCGACGCGGTCGCCTCCTACGGCGTGCCCCGGATCCACTTCGGCGTCGGCACGGGCGAGCTGCTCGGGCTGATGGGCGAGGCCGGTGCCGATGTCGTCGGCGCCGACTGGCGGGTGCCGATGGACGAGGCGGCGCGGCGCGTAGGCCCCGGCAAGGCGCTCCAGGGCAACCTCGACCCGGCCGTCCTCTTCTCCACCCGCGAGGCCGTGGAGGCGAAGACGGACGAGGTACTGGCCGCCGCGCGCGGCCTGGAGGGCCACATCTTCAACCTCGGCCACGGCGTCCTGCCGACCACCGACCCGGAGGCGCTGACCCGACTCGTGGAGTACGTCCACACGCGTACGGCTGTCTGAAAAATGTCCGAAAAAGGTCCCTGCCCGGGTGGGCAGGGACCTTTTTCGGATCTCCCCTTACATCTCTCTTGAGATCTCTCTTGAGGTCACCGGGGGCTCCCGGTGATCGGCGCGAGGTGCGGCGCGCCGTCCGCGGCCCAGAGCGCGGCCAGCGACTCGCGCAGGGTGAACCGCGGCTGCCAGCCCAGCTCCCACTCCGCGGCAGTGACGTCTGAGCACTGCCAGGGCGCCGCGGCCGGCCGGCCCGCCGCGGCGAGCACCTCCTCGACGTCCCCGGTGAAGCCCGAGGCGGCCACCAGGCCGTGTGCGAGGTCGCGTGCCGGGACGGCGCGGCCGCTGCCGATGTTGAGCAGTCGCGGCAGCCGTCCGGGCAGGGCCAGCGCGAGTGCCACGGCCTGAGCCACATCGCGTACGTCGACGAAGTCCCGGTGCGCGGAGAGGTCACCGACCCGCACCGTGCCGTGCGGGGTCCGGGCGACGGCGTGGCTCAGCTCGGCGGTGAGGCGGCCCGGGAGAGCGGCCGGGGGAGCGCCGGGCCCCACCGGTTGGGTGACCCGCAGCACCACGGCGTCGAGCCGGGTGTCCAGGACGGCGAGGGTGCCGGCCAGTTTGGTGGCGCCGTACGGGGTGACCGGGCGGGCGGGGGCGTCCTCGGAGGTCCGCTCGCCGATCGCGCTCGGTCCGTACTCGGCGGCCGAGCCGAGGTGCACCAGCCGGGCGGTGGGCACCGCGGCCCGCAGGGCCTCGCACAGGACGGCCGGGCCGCGGGAGTTGACCTCGGCGAGGGCCAGCGGGCCGCCACCGACGGCGCCGGCGCAGTTGACGACGGCGTCCGGCGCGGCCCGGCCCAGCTGTTCGGCGAGCGCGTCGGACGTGATGGTGGCGAGATCGATCCGGTGGTCGTCGACGGGGGCACGGCCGCCCCGGAGCAGTCGCACGCCCGGCAGGGCGCGCAGCCGTTCGGCGATGTGGCCGCCCAGGTATCCGGTGGAGCCAAGGACGAGTATGCGCACGGTCTCCTCACGCTTCCTTGAGGAGAATGCCGGTGTGATTCATGCGGTGTGTGGTCCCCTCCACGGCCGGACCGCGGGGGTGTCTCCACCCCATGGCCCACCCCCCAAACGGCGTGGTCACACGTCGCGGTGTGTGTCCGTGCCGCTCTGACGCGTCACATAGTGGGGCCCGTCTGTGGGATCTGTGCCGATGCTGTGAAAACCTGGCGGAAAAGAGCTGGCACTCCGTCAGGGGTGCGGCATGTGATGCGCGGGGCGCGTGAGGCACCCCCGGAATCGAAGCTTCCGATGGACCATGGCCGCTCAGAGGGCTTGCCGGGTCCCACGCCGTCAGTGGGTGGCGGATACACGCGCCGCCCGTGGGCGGGCTCCCACGGCACGCTGAATCCGAGCGGCCGCGACCGCCCGGATTCAGCCAAACGGGAAACGTTACCCAGTGGTCACTTTTCCCTAGTAAGCGCGTACTGACCTGCGAGGAAAGCGCGTTCCGTGTCCCCTGAGGGGGTGCGGAACAGGTTACGTACGCGGTGCGGCTGTTTCAGCTGGAGGCCGTGTCCGCCCGGACCGCCGCCACCGCCTTGCGCGCCGCCACCAGAATCGGGTCCCACACCGGGGAGAACGGCGGCGCGTACCCCAGATCCAGCGCCGTCATCTGTTCCACCGTCATGCCCGCCGTCAACGCGACCGCCGCCACGTCGACCCGCTTGCCCGCGCCCTCGCGCCCGACGATCTGCACGCCGAGGAGCTTGCCCGTGCGCCGCTCGGCCAGCATCTTCACCGTCATCAGGGCCGCGCCCGGGTAATAACCGGCGCGGCTCGTCGACTCGATGGTCACCGACACGAACCGCAGCCCGGCCGCGAGGGCGTCCTTCTCGCGCAGCCCCGTACGGGCGATCTCCAGGTCGCACACCTTGCTGACGGCCGTGCCGACCACACCGGGAAACGTCGCGTAACTCCCGCCCACGTTCGAGCCGATGACCTGCCCGTGCTTGTTCGCGTGTGTGCCGAGCGCGATGTGCCGCTCGCGCCCCGACATCAGGTCGAGGACCTCCACGCAGTCACCGCCCGCCCAGATGTTCTCGTGCCCCCGCACCCGCATCGCGAGGTCGGTCAGCAGGCCGCCGTGCTCGCCGAGCGGCAGCCCCGCCTCGCGCGCCAGTTCGGTCTCGGGCCGCACGCCGACCCCGAGGATCACCACGTCGGCCGGGTACTCGGCGCTCTCCGTGGCCACCGCCCTGACCCGCCCGTCGTTCCCCGTGAGGATCTTGGTGACCTCGGTGTCGTTCACCATCTCGATGCCGAGGCCCGTCATCGCGTCGTGGACGAGGCGGCCCATGTCCGGGTCGAGCGTCGACATCGGCTCCTTGCCGCGGTTGACGACCGTCACGTCGTAGCCGCGCCGGATCATCGCCTCGGCCATCTCTACGCCGATGTAGCCCGCGCCGACGACCACGGCGCGGCGGCCCTCGGTGCGGCGGCCCTCGGTGTGCTCCAGGGTGTCGATCAGGGCCTGGCCGTCGCCGAGGGTCTGCACGCCGTGCACGCCGGGCGCGTCGATGCCGGGCAGCGACGGACGCAACGGCCGGGCACCGGTGGCGATGACGAGCTTGTCGTACGCCGTCCAGTACTCCTCGCCCGCTTCGAGGTCACGCGCGAGCACGCGCCGCCCCGGCACGTCGATGCGGCGCACCTCGGTGCGCGTCCGCAGGTCGATCGCGCGCTCCCGGTGCTCCTCGGGCGTGCGCGCGACCAGATCGTCCCGCTCGTCGACGGCGCCGCCGACCCAGTAGGGGATGCCGCAGGCGGAGTACGAGGTGAAGTGGCCGCGCTCGAACGCGACGATCTCCAGTTCGTCCGGGCTCCTGAGCCTGCGTGCCTGCGATGCCGCCGACATGCCGGCTGCATCGCCTCCGATGATGACCAGTCGCTCTTGTGTGGTGCTCATGCGGAACACGCTACGGCGACGGCGCGCTGCGCTGGTTCCCCGCGCCCCCTACGGGGCGTCCCCCTGCCCGTGCGGGGTGTGCCGGTCTCGGCGGGGGCGTACTACTCGTAGCCACAGCAGTAGGAGCAGTGCGGCCACCGCCGCGAACGGCAGGACCGCCGCCAGTGCGATCGCGACCCAGCGCAGTCCGGTGACGAACGCGTCCCAGCCGCCCCCGAGCGCGTCCCCGAACGTCGGATCGTCGTCCCCGGTACTCGCCCGGCCCTGGCGCTCGGTCAGCGACAGCGTGATCGTCGCCATGGCCGTACGGTCCCTCAGCGAGGCCCGCTGGGCGAGCAGTGACTCCAGGTCGGCCTGACGGGTACTCAACTCCCCTTCCAGGGTGACCACATCGCTCAGCTTCGTCGCCTTGTCCATCAGCTCCCGCACGCGCGCCACGCTCGCCCGCTGGGACTTGACGCGGCTCTCGACGTCGACGACCTGGTCGGTGACGTCCTGCGCCTTGGCATCGCGGTCGACCAGCTTGCCGGTCCCTTCCAGCGCGGTGAGGACGTCCTCGTACTCCTCCTGCGGAACGCGCAGCACCACGCGGGAGCGCTCGCGGCCCCCGTCGTCGCGCGAGGTGCTCTCGTCCCCCACGATGCCGCCCGCGTCCTCGGCCGCCGCGCGGGCCTCCTCCAGTGCCTTCGGTACGTCCTCGACCCGGACGGTGAGCCTCGCGGTGCGAATGATCTGAGGGCCAGTCACTTTCGAGGGCTTCCGCTTCGCCGACTTGCCCGACTTGCCCGACTGCGCGCCGTCCGCGTCCTCGGGCCCTTGCAGACCGGCGGCCTGATCGGCCGCCGAGGCCCCCTTGCCGTCCCCGCCGCTGTCGCTGTCGCCGCCCGCGGTGCACCCAGTGAGCGCGAGCGCGACCGCCAGGAGCAAACCGAACAGAGCCCGGACCGTGAGCCTGCTGGACGTGTGCATCGACGTACCCCCGAGGGTCGTGGCCAGTGATGCTCCTACGACGCCGGGGAGGAGTACAACGGTGGTTGCCGACCGGTCCCGATGCGGTCACGGTCGGGACTCGGCGGTCTGAGAGAGTGGAGACATGCGCGAAACGGACACACGTACGGGTAGCGGCCACGCCGTCGTCATCGGAGGCGGGATCGCCGGCCTTGCCGCCGCGCACCGCCTGCTCGCCACCGATCCGCGGACCCGCGTGACCGTCCTGGAGGCCTCCGACAGGCTCGGCGGCAAGCTGCGCGCCGGGGAGATCGCCGGGGTCCGCGTCGACCTCGGCGCCGAGTCGATGCTCGCCCGCCGCCCCGAGGCCGTCACCCTCGCCCGCGAGACGGGCCTCGCCGACCGGCTCCAGCCGCCCGCCACCGCGACCGCCGCGATCTGGACCCGGGGCGCCCTGCGCCCCATGCCCAAGGGCCACGTCATGGGCGTGCCCGGTGACGCCTCCGCCCTCTCCGGAGTCCTCTCCGACGAGGGCCTGCGCCGCATCGAGCGGGACCGCGAACTGCCCCGCACCGAGATCGACGACGATGTCGCCGTCGGCGAGTACGTCGCCGCGCGCCTGGGCCGCGAGGTCGTCGACCGCCTCGTGGAGCCCCTGCTCGGCGGGGTGTACGCCGGGGACGCGTACCGCATCTCGATGCGCTCGGCCGTCCCGCAGCTCTTCGAGGCCGCCCGCACGCACGCCTCCCTCACGGACGGCGTCCGCGACATCCAGGCCCGCGCCGCACGGAACCAGCAGACCGGCCCGGTCTTCATGGGCATCGACGGCGGCGTCGGCGGGCTGCCGCTCGCCGTCGCGGAGTCGGTACGCGCGCGTGGCGCACGAATCCTTACCCATACGCCCGTCACCGAGCTGCGGCGCGCCGGTGACCGCTGGCGCGTGGTCACCGCGAACGAGGTGTACGAAGCCGACGCCGTCGTCCTCGCCCTGCCCGCGCCCGCCGCCGCGAAGCTCCTGGACGCCGAGTCGCCCGCCGCGGCCGCCGAACTGCGCGGCGTCGAGTACGCCTCCATGGCGCTGATCACGCTCGCGTACAGGCGCGCCGATACCGACCTCCCCGAAGGCAGCGGCTTCCTCGTGCCGCCCGTGGACGGACACACCATCAAGGCGTCCACCTTCGCAAGCCGCAAATGGGGCTGGATCGACCGGCAGGACCCGGACCTGCTGGTCCTGCGCACGTCGGTGGGCCGGTACGGGGAGACGGAGATCCTCGGCCGCGACGACGCCGACCTCATCGCCCTCTCCCGCCACGACCTGCGCGAGGCCACCGGTCTCACCGCCACCCCCGTCGCCTCCCGCGTCACCCGCTGGGACGACGGCCTGCCGCAGTACCCCGTCGG
The DNA here is from genome assembly GCF_000717945.1 of Streptomyces sp. NRRL S-920. NCBI lineage: Bacteria > Bacillati > Actinomycetota > Actinomycetes > Kitasatosporales > Streptomycetaceae > Streptomyces > Streptomyces sp. NRRL S-920. Next base: position 87,555 of record NZ_JODF01000009.1, on the reverse strand, counting down.
CCACCACGCGCGCGTGGCCCGCGTCCGCGCGCACGTCGGCGCGCTGCCCGGCCTCGCGGTCTGCGGAGCGGCGTACGACGGTGTCGGCATCCCCGCGTGCATCGCGAGCGCCAACGCCGCCGTCGACCAGCTGGCCGGGGACCTCACGGGTGTGGAGCAGCTCACCCGCAACCCGGTGCAGAGCCTGCACGGCGGCGGAGGAGAATAGCCCCATGAGTGACGACGCCCCCGCCAAGACCCCGAACGCCGGCAAGAAGGCCAAGGACCTCAACGAGGTCATCCGCTACACGCTGTGGTCGGTCTTCAAGCTGCGTGACGTGCTCCCCGAGAACCGCGCCGGCTACGCCGACGAGGTCCAGGAGCTGTTCGACCAGCTCGCCGCCAAGGACATCACCATCCGCGGCACCTACGACGTCTCCGGCCTGCGCGCCGACGCCGACGTCATGATCTGGTGGCACGCCGAGACCGCCGACGAGCTTCAGGAGGCCTACAACCTCTTCCGGCGCACCAAGCTGGGCCGCGCCCTGGAGCCGGTCTGGTCGAACATGGCGCTGCACCGCCCCGCCGAGTTCAACAAGTCGCACATCCCGGCGTTCCTGGCCGACGAGACGCCGCGCAACTACGTCTCCGTTTACCCCTTCGTGCGCTCCTACGACTGGTACCTGCTGCCCGACGAGGACCGCCGCCGCATGCTCGCCGACCACGGCAAGATGGCCCGCGGCTACCCCGACGTGCGCGCCAACACCGTCGCCTCGTTCTCCCTCGGCGACTACGAGTGGCTGCTCGCCTTCGAGGCCGACGAGCTGTACCGCATCGTCGACCTCATGCGTCACCTGCGCGCCTCCGAGGCCCGGATGCACGTACGCGAAGAGGTGCCGTTCTACACCGGCCGCCGCAAGTCCGTCGCGGACCTCGTGGCGGGCCTGGCGTAACCACCCCCCGGGCGGCTGCCCGCGGGTCAGAGCGCCCTGGGGCGTTCCACCGCCCGCTCGGCTGAGTCCGGCCGGGGCTCCTGGTGCGGTGCGCACGCCGCGCGCCGCGCCGGGAGCGTGCCCTCCAGGAGGTACGCCTCCAGGTGTCCGTTGACGCACTCGTTCGCGCCGCCGCCAATCCCGTGGGTGCCGGCCTCCCGCTCGGTGACCAGGACCGAACCGCGCAGCCTGCGGTGCAGCTCGCGCGCCCCCTCGTACGGCGTCGCCGCGTCGCGCTCGGCGGCGAGGATCAGCGTCGGGGCCAGCTCGTCGTCGTCCGCGCGCACGTCGAGCGGCTGCTGCCGGGGCGCGGGCCAGTAGGCGCACGGCAGGTTCATCCAGGCGTTGTCCCAGGTCTCGAAGGGCGCCACGCGCGCGAGGAGCGTGTTGTCGCGGTCCCAGGTGGCGAAGTCCGTCGGCCACGGGGCGTCGTTGCACTCCACGGCCGTGTAGACGGCGTTGCCGTTCTCCTGTTCGGCCGCCGCGCGCGGCTCGGGCGCGGCCTGCTCGATCAGCGGCTTCGGGTCGCCCTTCAGATACGCGGAGAGCGCCTTGGCGCGCATCGGCCAGTAGTCGTCGTAGTACCCGGCCTGGAGGTACGCGGACTGGAGCTGGCTCTGGCCGACCTTCCCGCCCGCGGGCTTGCGGCCCAGTTCGGCGCGCACCTTCTCGTAGTTGCGCAGCACCTCCTCGGGCGTCCTGCCCAGGCGGTACGTCTTGTCGTGCTTGGCCACCCAGGCGCGGAAGTCCGCCCAGCGCCGCTCGAAGGCCGCCGACTGGTCGAGGTTGTTGCGGTACCAGATCTGCGCGGGGGCGGGGTTGACCGCCGAGTCGAAGACCATCCGGCGCACGTGCGTCGGGAAGAGCGTCGCGTAGAGGGCCCCGAAGTAGGTGCCGTACGAGGCACCCAGGAACGTCAGCTTCTCCTCGCCGAGCGCGGCCCGCAGCACGTCCAGGTCGCGCGCGTTGTTCAGGCTCGTGTAGTGCCGCAGGCCGGGGTTGCGGGCGGCGCACCCGCGCGCGTACGCCTTCGCCTTCGCGACGCGCTCCTGCTTGTACGCCTCGTCGGGGTGGGTCGGCGCCTGCGTGGGGCCCTTGCCGAACTCCTTCGGGTCCTGGCAGGACAGCGGCGCCGAGCGGCCCACACCACGCGGGGCGTAGCCGATGAGGTCGTACGCGGCCGCGATGCGCTTCCACTCGGGCATGACGCCCGCCATCGGGAAGTACATTCCGGAGCCGCCGGGTCCGCCGGGATTGAAGACGAGCGCGCCCTGGCGCGCGACGGCCCGGCCCGCGGCCTTCCCCTTCCCCTTCCCCTTCTCTTGCCCCTTCTCTTTCCCCTTCGCCTTGGCCTTGGCGCGGCTGACGGTCAGTTTGATCTGCTCGCCATGGGGGTGGGCGTAGTCCAGCGGTACGGAGACCGTGCCGCATTGGAGGGAGGGGGGAAGGTGCTCGGCCTTGGCGCAGGTGCCCCAGCGGATCCCGGCGGCCTCGGCGCGCTGCGCGGCGACGGTGGTGCCGTGCGTCTCGGGGGTGGGCAGGGCGGCGCTCGCGCTTCCCGCGGGGGCGGCGACGAGGGCGGTCAGGACCAGGGATCCGGCGGTTCCATAGCGGGCGGCTGCTGCTCTCATCGCGCTTCTCTACCTCTTTTGTTCGGCCATGCGTTCCAGGCGATCTTCGAACAAAAGGGATGATTCGTGTGATATTCGGTGAAGTAAAGCACCGGGCGCCGGTGTCGGCTCAATGCCCCCCTTGTGCGGCCTCCCGCCGCCCCCGGCCGCAGAAGGCCTGACGCAGCTCCGGGTCGGGGACCGCGCGGACCCCGCGCACGGCCACCGCGGTCAGCTGGTCGCCCCGCGTGCACAGCGCGCCCAGGAGCCGCTGACCGGTGGGGGACGCCCACCGCGTGTACGGATGGACCTCGACGCGGGCGATCACCAGGCAGCCCGCGCACAGGAGCAGCGGCAGCCCGAACCACACCGCGACCGGCACCTGCCCCGGGGCCCCGCGCCCCTGGGCCGGCATGAGGACCACCACGGCGCCGAGCGCGAGCACCGCCACCGTCGTCGCCCGCACCTGGCGCACGGCGGCCGCGACCCCCGAGGCGGAGCCCGCCGGGACGGCGAGCCCCGCGGTGACGAGCCCGTCCGCGAGCGCCCGCACGGCCTCGGTGGCCGCCGCGCCACGGCGTATCGGCGCTATCCGCGCCTGGCCCGCGGGACCGATCGCGCCGAGCACGGAACGCTCCATGTCGTCGCGGCCCACCGGATCGACGACGGTCGCCCACCCCGTGTGTGCGATCAGCAACCGCCGCGCCCGCGCCATCGCCACGAGCGTGACGTCGGCGACGCGGGTGGGGCCACCGGAGAGGAACGCGGCCTCGTAGAGGTTGAGTTCGTGACCGGGCGGCGCCGCCCTCTCCTGAGTGGCGGCGCGGCTCGCGGCCAGGCAGAGACGGCCGCAGGCGAGGCCGGTGAGGGCCCAGGCGAGGAGGAGCAGCGGAACCCAGAACATGACGGTGTTCTATGCGAAGGCACCTCTCGGCGCCACGGCTTATTCACTATGCGGACGCGGGGTGACGGGTGGGTAACGTTCCGCTTGTGGCCGGGCGTTCGGCCTCTCCGGATACGGCCTCTGCGGACCGGACCCCTCCGGTTTCGGGCGGGACGCGGCGGGCGGCAGCGTGTAGGTCGCTGACGGGGTGACCGGCGTGGCCGGGTCCGGGGACGTGGTCGGGCCCGGGGGCGCGGGCGAGTGGGTCAGGGGCGGTGGCCCCGCGGTCGCCGCCTCGCGGGCGATGCCTTCGAAGTCGACGAGGCCGGTGTCCTCCAGAACCGTGATGTGGTCGAGGACGGTGGTGTTCGCGTCGTCCGCGAGCGTCCGCACCAGCGAGTTGCGGGTGTTCGCGCGGACCTCCGCGACCACGGAGAAGACCTTGCCGTGCGCGCGTCGCAGGATGTTCGCGAACTTCTGGTTGTACGTCTCACCGCGCGCGCGGCTCAACTCGGCGAGCCAGCGCCGCTGCTGGGGGTTCGGCTGGCTGGGCAGTTCCAGGCTGAGCCGGGTGGCGACTTCGCGTACGCGCGCGTCCAGGAACGCATGGCCCTCGACGAGGTGCTCGCCCGCGGTCCGCACCGCCTTGGTGGTGCCGCGCGCCTCGGCCTGCTGGCCGGCGGGCAGCTCCCACAGGCCCGCGAGGCGGACCTTGGTGATGAAGTCCCGGTCCAGGGCGGACAGCGGCCCGAAGTCGGTCGACACCGTCTCGGCGTTGAGCCTGTCGAGTCCGGTGCCCGAGCGGTCCTCGTAGGACCAGAGGGGGAAGAGCAGCGCGGCCAGCGTCGCGACGAGTCCTGTGACGACGAGGCCGGTTCCGTTGATGGCTGGGGATCGCATGGTGCCTCCTGTTGCGGCACCGCACGTTAGTGCGCCTCGGGCGTGGGGCGGCGGGTTATGGCAGGGGGTACGTCAACTGCCGTACGCCTCGCGTGAAGTGGCGCCCTTGGTGACTGCCGTCAGGTGGAGGACGACGAGCTGCTGCAACTGGACCCGCCCCCTCCGCCTCCTCCGCCGGAACAGGAGGAGCCGCCGCCGCTGCTGGAGCAGGCTGAGCCGCTGGAGCAGGCCGAGCCACCGGAGCAGGCCGAGCCGCCGCCTCCGCCGCTGGAGCAGAACGAGCCGCCTCCGCCGCTGGAGCAGGCCGAGCCGCCTCCGGAGCAGGCCGCCCCGCCCCCGGAACCGGAGCTGCCCGAGCACGCGAAGCCGTTGTGCCCGCCCCAGGCGTTGGGGCCCGGGAAGGGAGTCAGGTGCGGGCCCGACGGAACCGGCGCCGGCCCCCGGACGCGGGCCGCGGTGATCAGCTGGGCCCGCAGATCGGGGTGGGCCGCCGCCAAACCGCGGGTCGCCACGAGGTGCGCGGCGCCCGCGAGATGGCGTGACGAGGTGACGTACTCGCCGAGGGCGCGGCGCCCGGCCGAGGTGAGCTGTTTCTCGGTGACCGAGAGGCAGCTCAGGGCGACCGCGAGACCGACGATGCCCGCGGGGACCATGTGGAGGACGGCGTCGAGCGCCCGATCGGCCCCTCCGTGCACCACGGGGTCGTCCGCGTACTGCGCCAAGGTCAGCATGGCGGCCGCCAGGAATCCGAAGAGGCCCGCGAAGAGCTGTACCCCGGCCCAGCGCCGCCACATCTGCCGCGGCCCCGGCCGCATGAGGAGGCCGCGCGCCGCGAGCGCGTCGCCCGTCTCCCGCACCGGGCCGCTGCGCATCACGGCGGCCCGCAGCCAGTGCAGCGAGGCGTTGGGCGCCGCGCGGTGGGCGTCGATGACCGCCTGCTCGGCGGCGTTCCTGGCCGTCGGCCGGGGGATGCCGACGACGCCGGGCCCGGCCACGACCAGGCGGCCGTCCTCGTGCAGCCCCGCGATCAACGCGTCGGCCAGCCGGGCGGGGCCGCCGGAGAGGAACGCGGCCTCCGGTGTGCCGCGTACGAAGTCGCCGTGGTCGTCGTCCCCGGTGGGCACCTGGGCGCGCCCGGCCGCCACCACGCCCCTGATCAGCGCGGCGGAGGAGACCACGACGAGGATCGTGTAGATCACGCCCGCGATGCTCACCGCGTCACCGCCCCGACAGGATGCGGCGGGTGGCCCGGAGCAACTTGGCGGCGGGCCGCCGGGGGAGCGGCGCGGGGCCCGAGCGCTCCAGCCACCAGTCGCTCAGCCGCCGTCCGGCGTCGGTCCCTTCGAGCCGCCCGGCGAGCAGCAGGTGCTCGGCGAACCGCAGCGCGTCGAGGCGGTAACCGCCCGTCATGGGCCGGGCGTGGGCGTAGGCGAGGAAGTCGGCGCGGTACGCCCCGCCGAGGATGTCCGGCAGCTCGGGCGCGACCTTCGCGACGACATCGGCCCGCTTGGCGGCGAGCGCGTGGCTCTGCACCTTCAGCCGCGCGCAGTCGAACCCTTCGGGGGCCGGGGTCCCCGCGACGAGCGCGGAGAGCAGGGCGACCTGCGCAAGGGCAGCGCGCTGCCGGGCTTCGGCGGGCGCGGGGAGGCCTGCCGGGGGTGCGGGGAGGCCCCCGTGCGCTCCGCTCGGGAGGCCTCCCCAAGCCCCCTTGGGGAGGGCCCCGCCCGCCTTCGCTCCAAGGCCCCCGGCCAGTTCACCCGCCTTCGTGTCAAGGCCCCCGGCCAGATCGCCCGCCGCCTCGACCGTCGCCCGTATTGTGGCCAGTTCCCTCTCCAGCTCCGCCGGTTCCGGGAAGTTGTCGTCGCGCTCCAGGAGGACGCCCGGTGGGGTCGTCCGGGAGGCCAGGTCGGTCAGGATGGCGAGGACCGGTTCCGGTACCGGGTGCGCGTGGCTGTCGTGCCAGACTCCGTCCCGTTCGAAGCCGCCCGCCACATGGACGTACGCGATGGCCTCGACCGGCAGTTCGTCCAGCGCCTTGGCCGGGTCCTCGCCGCGGTTGACGTGGTTCGTGTGGAGGTTGGCGACGTCGATGAGCAGGCGTACGCCCGTGCGCTCGACCAGCTCGTACAGGAACTGGCCCTCCGTCATCTCCTCACCGGGCCAGGAGATCAGCGCCGCGATGTTCTCCACGGCGAGCGGCACGGGCAGCGCGTCCTGCGCGATGCGGACGTTCTCGCAGAGCACCGCGAGCGCGTCACGGGTGCGCGGCACCGGCAGCAGATGACCGGCTTCGAGGAGCTGCGTGGCGGTGAGGTCACCGCCGGCGCGCACGAACGCGATGTGCTCGGTGACCAGCGGCGAGCCGAGCGCCAGCGCCCGCTCGGCGAGCGCGGTCAGCCGGCCCTCGTCGGGGCGGTCGGCGCCGCCGAGGCCCAGGGAGACGCCGTGCGGCACGACTTCCACGCCGCGCTCGCGCAGCCGCAGCAAGGAGTCGGGCAGGTGGCCCGGACAGACGTTCTCCGCGACCGCCTCGACCCAGTCGATGCCGGGCATCGCCTCCACGGCGTCCGCGATCTCCGGACGCCAACCGATGCCGGTCCCCAGACGCCGCATGTCGCTCCCCCTTCGCCCCTCGTCCCCCGAACCGGTCCCCCCGGCCCCCGTCCCCGGGTCCTTCACCGGGGCGGGGTCGGCCGAACCCTCAGGGAGGGACGTTCAGAGCTACATTTGAGGTTCCGGCCGTCCGGTGTTGATCTGCCCCGGCGGGCCGGGCGAGGGCCGTGACGTGGTGGAGATGTCGCCGCTGGGCCGGGCGGGCACGGGCTCCGGGGGAGTGCCTCCGGACGGCGGGGGAGGCCCGGAGGGGCTGGCGGTCGCCTTGGACGCGGCGTCGTTCGCGATTCCGTCGAAGTCGACGAGGCCGGTGGCCTCCAGCATCGTGATGTGGTCGAGGACGGTCTGGTTGGCGTCCGTGGCGAGCTGCCGGATCAGGGAGTTGCGGGTGCTGTCGCGCACCTGGGCGAGCACGCTGAACACCTTGCCGTGCGCGACCCGCAGCAGGTTCGCGAACTTGCGCTGATACGTCTCGCCGCTCGCCTCCGTCAACTCCTTCAACCAGCCCTGCTGTTGCTCGGTGGGCTGATTGGGCAGCTCCACGCCCAGTTTCGCGGCGGTGATGCGGGCCCGCTGGTCGAGGTCGGTGTGGCCGACGATGAGGTGGTCACCCGCCTCCTTGATGGCCTTGGTCGGCGCGCGCTCCACGGCCTGCTGCCCGGCCGGTATCTCCCAGAGCCCGGCGAGCCGCACCTTCACCAGCAGATCCCGGTCGGCCGCCGAGAGAGGCCCCCACTGGGTGGGCACGGACCCGGCGGCCAGATTGGCGGGCCCCGTGCCGGAGCGGTCGGCGTACGACCACATGGGGAACGCGAGCGCGCCGAGCGTGGCGACGAGTGCCGCGATGATCAGAGCCGTGCCGTTGACGCGCCGCAAGGTGCCTCCCGTAATGCTCCCGTGTCACCGGTGATACCGGGGAGTACGGAAGATACGTGCGGGGCGTTCACGTGCGCGAGACATTGTTCGGATTGGGGTGCGTGATCTCGCGCGCCGAGCCCGTCACGGGCGGGGCGCGCGCAGGGCCGGGTGGTCGGCGACCACCGTGCAGGAGCCCGGGGCGATCTCGGTGAAGCCCGCGTCGCGGACCACCGGAAGCCCGGAGGCGGTGAGTTCGCGCCAGTGGGCCGCCTCGGGGGTGCGGACGGAGAGCGGGAACCCGGCGTCGCGCCAGGCCGTGCGGTCCTCCGCCGACAGCTCCCACCAGGCCAGTTGGGCGCCGTGGCCCGCCTGCGCCATCGCTTTGCCTGCCGACATGTCGACGTCGGGGCTCATCCACAGGATGGGGTGGGTCGGGTCGGCCCCGGTCGGCGGCTCGGGATCGTCCAGGTCCGTGCCCGACACCTGGAGCCGCGCCAGATCCTTCGGCCAGCCGTCCAGCGGAACCGGCGGGAAGACGCGGACCTCCGCCGACTTGCCGGTGACCGTGATGCCGGGCAGCGCCTCCGCCCTGCGCCACTCGGCACCCCGCGCCCGGCGCACCACCTTGCGGATACGGGCGTCCTGCCAGTCGCGCATCGCCCGCGCCCACTCGCCCTCGCCCAGGGAACGCTCGTCGCTCAGCATCACCAGGACGGCACGGGCCGCGGTCTCCAGCGCGTCGGTGCGGGCCGGTGGAGCGGCGCGCTCGATGCGGGCGACGAGGGGCAGTACGAACTGCGGGGCCTGGTCGCGTGAGGTGGTCTCATACCGGAAGGGGCTGTCCTGGGCGGTGGTGGTGTTCTCGTCGCTCACGCGTCCAGTCTGCCAGTGCGCCGGTTCGCGGATCCGCCGGGCTTCCGGAGAGGGGCGTACGCGAGGATGGCCCGCATGGAACGTGATCTCGTGGTGCGGCTGAGCGGGGTGGGGCGGCGCTACGGCGTCCGCGGGCCGTGGGTGCTGCGCGGTGTCGAGCTGGGCGTGCGGGCGGGCGCCCTGGTGCGGATCGAGGGCGCCAACGGCAGCGGCAAGTCGACCCTGTTGAGGCTCCTTGCCGGTATCGACGCGCCCTCCGAGGGGCGGGTGGCGGGACGCCCGCGGACGGCGTTCGTACCCGAACGCTTCCCCGCGTCCATGCCGTTCACCGCGGTCGGCTACCTCACGCACATGGCGCGCGTCCACGGTCTCGCGCGGGGTGCGGCGGGGCGGAGCGCGGAACAGTGGCTGGAGCGCTTCGACGCCGGGGGTTACGCGCGTACCCCGCTCAGCGAACTTTCCAAGGGCGGCAGCCAGAAGGTGGCCGTGGCGCAGGCGCTGCTGGCCGCGCCCGACCTGCTGGTCCTGGACGAGGCGTGGACCGGCCTGGACGCCGCCGCCCGCGCGGAACTCGACCGCGCGGTCGCCGAGCGAACGGCGGCGGGCGGCGCCGTCGCCTTCGTGGACCACGACCCGCGGCGGCTGCGGGGAGTGGTGGACGAGACGTACGGGGTGCTCGGCGCGGAAGTGAAGCGGCTGACAGGGAAGGGAAGTTGTGAGCCCCTGGCCGGCCTGGGCGGACCGACGGTCACCATCCTGACGCGGGGCCCGCGGGGCGCGGAGCTTCCAGCGCCGGTCGCCGCGGCGGCGGCGTCCGTGGTGACAGACGCGCAGGAGGGGGCCACGCGCCTCACGGTCCCGGAGAGCCACTCGGACGCGGCCCTGCGCGAACTGCTGACGGCACGGCCACCGTGGCACATCGTGACGGTAAAACACGCCCCGGCATCAATCCCGGCGCTGGCTTCCGACTCGGCCTCGGCGTCAATCCCGGCGCCGGCTCCTGGCTCGGCCGCCGTGTCGGCTTCCGGTCTGGTCTCCGCTTCCGGTCCGGCCCCGGTCTCTGACGCGCCCTCGGCTTCCGGTCCGGCCCTGGCTTCCGTTCCCGGCTCGGCTTCTGGCTCGGCCTCGGCCTCAATCCCGGCCCCGGCTTCTGACTCGGCCCCGGCGACGGCCTCCGATCTGGCCTCGGCTTCTGGTCCGGCCTCGGCTTCCGGTCCGGCCTTAGCTTCTGATCCGGACCCGGTCTCCGACTCGGCCTCGGCTTTCGATCCGGCCCCAGCTTCCGACCCGCCCCCGCCCCCCGGCCCGGCCCCGGCCTCTGATGGGCAGGCCCGGCGATGAGTGCTCTGCTCGCTTATCACGTGGCCCTGCTGGGGCGGTCGCAGCGGTGGCTTGCTCCGGGGATTCTGTACGCCGTCTTCCTTGCCGTCGGCGTTCAGGGCGGGCAGCCCGTGTTGGACTCGCTCGCCTACGCCGCGGCCGCGCTGCTGCCCGTCGCCGCCTGGCTGGTACGTATTTGCGCGACCAACGAACCGCCCGCGGCGCGCAGTTGCTCCGCTGCCGCGGTGGGCCCGGGGCGAGCCCATCTGGCCTCGCTCCTGTCGGCGTTCCTCGCCGCGTCCGCGCTGGGGGTGCTGGCCGTGCTCGTGGTGACGGTCATCAGCGACGGGGTGAGCACCAATGGCCGCCTGCCCGTGGCCCGCGTCCCCGCGAGCGCCGCCGGCCTGATCGCGATGCTGGTCAGCGCGCTCCTCGGCACTGCGGTCGGCGCCCTCACCAACTGGCCCCTGTTGCGTTCGGCGGGCAAGTCCGTCCCCACGATGCTGCTGGCCGCACTGCTCCTCCTGGTCACGACGGGCTCCCCTGCCCAGTCGGCGCTGACCGACCTGACGACGGGCTCGCGGGAGGGTGTCGTGCCGTGGCCACTGGGAGCGCTGGCGGGTGCGGTGGGCGCCGCGGTGGCGGCGGTGTGGACGGCCTGCGCGCTCAGCTCTCGGCGCGGTTGACCTCCCACGGCTGGACCGCTGGACCGCTGGGCTGGCGGCTGCCCGCCAACGCCGCACAGGCTAGGGCTTGTTCGTGGGGCCCCGCCCGTCGGTGCCTCCCCGGCCCCGCGCCTCCGCCACCCGGGTCGAACGGATCTGCTCCGACACCCGCACGAACCGGAAGCCCCGCTCCCGCAGCTTCGGGATGATCGTCCGCAGGGCGCGTTCTGTCATCGGTGCCGCGCTGCGTGTGCAGTGCATGACGACGACCGACCCCGGCCGCACCCCGTCGACCACCTGCCGGGCCACCGCATCGGCGTCCTTCGCGAAGGCGTCGCCGCTGACCACGTCCCACTGCACGGCGGTGACGCCGCTCGGCGCGAGCGCGCGCAGGGCCCGCTGGTCGTAGCAGCCCCCGGGGAAGCGGAAGTACGGCAGCGGCCGCTCCACGCCCGCCTTGCGGAACGCCTCGTAGGCACGTTCCATATCCGCGCGCATCCGTTCCGGAGGCACGGTCGGCAGGCCGTAGCAGTCCTTGGTGAAGGCATGGTGACTGTACGAGTGGTTGGCGACCTCGAAGAGCGGGTTCTTGGCGATGTCCTTGGCCTGGTCCGGATACTCCTCCGCCCAGCGGCCCGTCATGAAGAACGTCGCCGGTACGTTCAGCCGCCGCAGCGTCGCGACCAGCGCGGGATGGTCGAACCGTTCACCGGCCGCGGCCCGCGTCCCCTGGTTCACCGTCATGTCCGCGTCGAAGGTGAGCGCGACGGTACGGCCCTGCGTCCGGGATCCGTTGCTGAATACGGGGGTGAGCCCCGAGGGGCCGGGTGCGAGCGTGGGAGGGGCGGGCGGCGAGGCGGTCGCCGCGGGCCTGGCCGGGCGGCCCGGGTGGCCGTTGGCCGTGGTGTCGCCGGATGAGCAGCCGGCGAGGACGGTGGTCAGGGCGCCCAGGGCGCAGAGCGCGGCGCGTCTCCGTACGAGATTGATCACGCGGTGACGATATGTGCGGAAATGCGATAAATAGGTTATCGGCTCGCATGTCTGTTCCGGCACCACCCGTCTGGGCCGCGCGGCGGGCCCCCGGCGGCGCCCGCGGGTCCGTTCCCTCCTCCCGGGAGGGCGGACCCGGCGGGAACGGCCCGGCGCGAGCGGACCGGGCGGAAACGCCCCGGCGGGAGCGGACCCGGAGGCAGCGGCGCCGGCGGGAACGGTCCTGCTCCTCCCGGCCCTCTCCCTACCGGACCCGCCCCCAGACGGTAGTTGAGCGAGACGGCCACCTCGTCGTGGCGCCCCGCCTGCTCAGCGCGGTCGCCGAGGACGCCCGCGAGGTCCGCGGCGCCCGCTCACACCCACCCCTCCAGCGAACCCATGAACGCCTCGAAGTCGTCGCGATGGATGGTGTGCCCCGTGCCCTTGACCGTACGTATCTCGAACCCGCGCCCCGTCAGCTCCTTCTTCAACGCCTCGTCGACGAGGAAACTGGTCTCCGCGACCTGCACGAGCGAGGGGACGACCGCCTTGGCCGGGGTGCGGTCGACGGCGTTCGCACCGGAGAGCGCGAGCGCGGTGTCCGAATCCCAGGCGGCCAGCGTGGCGAGTTCGATGTCGACGTCGGCCTCGTCCCAGCGCGGGTTGAAGTGCGCGATCACTCCGCGCCTGGCGCCCTTGAACTCCACGAACAGCGCGGGGTCCGCCGCCCCGACACGGCCGAGCGCCCAGGCGGGATCGGAGTAGACGGCCCGCGCGGGCGCCAGGCGCTCGGCCGCGAGGGCCAGCGCGATCGCGCCGAGCGAGTGCCCTATCGCCAGCTCCGCACCCGCCGGCAGTGTCTCGACGAGGTCGTCCGCGAACAACTCCACGCTGTACGGGCCGCGTTCGCTCATCCCGTGCCCCCGCAGGTCGACGCCGATCGCGCGGTAGCCGCGGTCGGCGAGTGCGGGCCCCACGCGCCGCCACGTGCGGTGGTCCGACATGATTCCGTGGACCAGGAGCGCGACGCGGTCTCCTGTTCCCCATTCGTGGGTGTGCAGCTTCATGGTGGTGCCCTTCTTTCACGTGAGCCGGTCGGCACACCTCGATCTTGGACGATGCGCCGCGAGAGCTGTATCGGGGGCCGACCCGGGGGCCGTGCCGGGGTCGGTCAGCGCACTCCGCGGATCGGCCGTACGGCGAGCGCGCCCAGCAGGGAGAGCACCGCGCCGGCGAGGAACAGCGCGGTGTAGCCGCCGCCCTGACCGCCGCCGCAGAGCGAGACGATCACGGAGGCGACGAACGGCGCCAGGATCTGCGGGCCCGCCTGCGCCATATTGAGAACGCCCAGATCGCGTGCCGCGTCCTCGGCGCTCGGCAGGATCATCGAGACGAGCGCGTTGTCGACGGCCATGAAGCAGCCGAAGCCGAGACCGTTGAGCACGGCGAAGACGAGCATGGCGGGCCACGTCGGCGAGAGCGCGGGGACGGTCAGCGCGACCGCGGAAATCACCGCGGAGAGCGCCACGAACAGCTTGCGGCGGTCCAGGCGGTCGGAGAGCACGCCGCCGACGACCGTGGACAGGGCCATGGCGGCCGCGTTGACCGGGGCGAGGATCGCGATGGCGGCCTCGGGCTCGATGCCGGGCGGCAGGACGATGTGGTCCTGGAGGATGTAGAGCTGGTAGCCGAAGACGCAGAAGTAGCCGAGGACGAGCAGCGCCCGCCCGATGAAGGCCCAGCGGAAGTCATGGTGGCGAAGGGCGCTGAGGAACGCCGCGAACTGCCGCTTCAGCGGCACCTGTTCGGCCCTGGCCACCGCGGGCAGCGGCTTCTCCCGGGCGAACGAGGTGAAGAGCACGGCAGATAGCGCCACAAAGGCGCCGAGCACCAGATAGCCGGTGCCGAGGCGATCGGCGAAGGCCGAGCCGAGCAGCGCCCCGATGGTCGAGCCGATCGGCATGCCGAGGCCGACCGCGGCGGACGCCCTGCCGCGCGCGGAGAGCGGCACCCGGTCCGGGACGACGGAGGTGAGCGCGGCCTGGAAGACGTTCATGACGGCCTGGCCCACGCACCAAGCGATGGTCACGAGCAGTACCGTGCCCGCCCCGCCGAGCAGCGCCATCGCGCCGACCGCGGCGAGCCCGCCGCCGAGAATCCACGGGTTGCGGCGCCCCGACCTGTCCGAGAGAGCGCCCGCGACCGGGTTGAAGAGGGTGGCGAAGACCGCGCTGACCCCGCTGACCAGGCCGAGCAGCGCGACCTTGTCGGCCTTGTCGATCTGCTCGATCTGGAGGGGGAGCAAGACACCGCCGACGCCGATGTAGAGCGTGAACATCGCGGTGTTGCCGAGCATGAGCAGCGGCATCAGACCGCGCGGGACACGGGCGGCACGATCCGACGGGAAGGCCTGTTCCTGACGAGCGGAAAGGGGCACAGTGCCCTCCTCCTCCGGTGGTCGGCCCTCAGGGCCTACTGGGCGGCAAGGTCGAGAACGAGTCGGTGACACGTGTCAGTTGACCCGCGACAGGATGTTTAGCAGTGAACGAACGGATCCACTAGCCCCTTGACGCGAGAAGCCGGACGTCGAGGTCCGGAGGGCGGCGCCGCCGGTACGGACTCGCTCCCCACTCCATGCCGAATTCCCGGTGAATACCACTAACGGGTACGCATTCCCGGTCAAGTGCCGGAAGGGTGCCAGAAGTCGGTACGTTCACGGTACGGCGTCGGCTTGAGGGGGTCTCGACGTGTTCCTCCGATGCGCCCGACGACTGGGTGCCCATCTCGTACTGGTGATGGTGGCCGGTACTTGCACCTACTTTCTCGCGGCGTTGAGCCTGGACCCGCGATCCACCTATGCCGATCGCAATCCACCGCCGTCCCCGGCGGAGATCGAGGCCGTCCTCAACGCCTACAACCTCAACCCCGGAACTCCGCTTGCCGAACGGTTCGTCCACTGGGCGCGAGGGGTCGCCGGGGGAGACCTGGGCTACACGGTGTCAGGTGGGCGCGTGGGCCCGGAGTTCCTGCGCCGCGCCGCGACCAGCGCCAGGCTGGTGCTGGTGGCCACGGTCGTCGGCTCGGCGGCCGGGATCCTGCTGGGGGCCTGGAGCGCCACCCGGCAGCGGCGCCGGAGCGACCGTGCGCTGACCCTGGCGTCCTTCGCCGTCCTCGCCACACCGGTCTTCGTCATCGCGGCCGCCTTGCAGTTATGGGCGAGGAACATCAACGACGCGGCGGGCATGACCGTTTTCGAATACACGGGTGAATACGCGCCAGGGGCGACGGGCACCTGGGACAGACTGCTCAGCAGAGTCCAGCACTTCGTGCTGCCGAGTATCACACTCATCGTTTATCAAGCCGCGCTGTTCAGCCTTTACCAACGCAATACGATGCTCGATGTCCTGCACGCGGACTTCGTACGCACAGCCCGGGCCAAAGGCCTTTCGCGACGCACCGCCCTGCGCAGACACGGGCTGCGGGTGGCGGTACTGCCACTGCTTCCCCTGCTGACCTACAACACCGTGCTGTCGTTCACCGGAGCCGTCTTCGTCGAGAAGATCTTCGGCTGGCACGGCATGGGCGAATGGCTCGTCGACTCCGTGCTCGCCCAGGACGTCAACCCGGTGGCGGCGGTCGGGCTCTTCACCGCCGCCCTGGTCCTCGCGGCCGGTCTGATCGCCGACGTGCTGCACCTCGCCCTCGACCCCAGGAGCAGGGCCGCATGAGCACACTCCCCGACCCCGGCGTGCTCCTGGCGACGGACCGGGCCGCCCTCACTCCGGGCGCGGTGAGGCGCCACCCGGCAGCGCTCACCGGTTCGGCACTGCTGACCGGGCTCGCCCTACTCGCCTGCTGCGGGCCGTTGTTCTACCCCTGGGAGCACACCGCTCTCGACCCCCTTGCCCTGAGCCGGCCCCCGAGCGGCAGCCACTGGTTCGGCACCGACGGGGCGGGCGCGGACGTCTTCGCCCAGGTCCTGCGGGGGACCCGGAGATCCCTGATCGTGGGCGTGCTCACCGCGATCCTCAGTACGACGGTGGCGGTCGTCATCGGGACAGCCGCGGGCTACGGCGGGGGCCGGCTGGACCGCGGGGTCCTCGCGTGCATCGGCCTCTTCCTGGTGCTGCCCGGCTTTCTGCTGGTCGCGGCGGTGTCCCCGGTCATCGAGGAGACGAACTGGCTGCTGCTCGTCGTGTTCCTCACCGCATTCAGCTGGATGATCACCGCTCGGGTGGTACGCGACAGCACCCGGTCGCTGAGGGAACGCGACTTCGTGCGGGCGGCACGCTACCTCGGGGTGCCCGGCCGGACGGTGATCCGCCGGCATGTGGTTCCCTCGCTGGCCTCCTTCCTCATCATCGACGCGACCCTCCAGGCCGAGTCCGCCGTGATCGCCGAGGCGAGCCTCGCCTACCTGGGCTTCGGGGCACGGCCCCCTGAGGTGTCCCTAGGGACAGTCATCGCCACGGGCACGCCGAACGCGATGGCGTACCCCTGGCTCTTCTACTTCCCGGTGTGCTCTCTGCTGCTGCTGTGCCTGTCGCTCTTCCTGATCGGCGACGGCCTGCGCGACGCACTCGACCCGACATCCGCGAGTACGAAGCGCCGAGGAGGCGCGTTTGCGGGTATGAAGCGCCGACGAGGCACGTCCGCGGGCACGAGGCGCCGACGAGACGTCACGGCGGGCGGCACTCCCGTCGAGGGCGGCCGGCTCCGCACCGATGAGTCGGCCCCGCCCGACCCGCCCGTCCTTGAGGTGCGGGACCTCCACGTCTGCCTGCCGAGCCCCGGCGGCACCGTCCACGCGGTCCGGGGAGTGTCCCTTCAGGTGCGGCCCGGCGAAGTCCTCGCCGTCGTCGGGGAATCCGGGGCCGGGAAGTCGGTGACGGCGTCCGCCATTCTCGGCCTGCTGCCCGAACAGGCCGAGGTCCGCGGTTCCGTACGGCTGAACGGACAGGACCTGACGGCCCTCGGCGAGGCCGGACTGTGCCGCGTCCGCGGCAAGGAACTGTCCATCGTCTTCCAGGACTCGCACGCGTCGCTGACTCCCGTGTACTCCGTCGGATTCCAGCTCGCGGAGGCCCTGCGCGTACACCAGCGGCTGACCAGAACGGCGGCGCGGCAACGGGCGGTCCAGCTCCTCGGGCTGGTGGGCATCGCCGACCCCGCGCGGCGGATCGACGCCTATCCCCACGAATTGTCCGGCGGAATGCGGCAACGCGTCGCCGTCGCCATGGCCATCGCCCACGGCCCCTCGGTCATCGTCGCCGACGAACCCACGACCGCGCTGGACGTCACCGCCCAGGCCCAGATCCTGGACCTCCTCGGCAGGGCCCGAACGGCCACCGGAGCGGCGGTCGTCATCATCACGCACGACCTGGCGGCGGTCGCGGGACTGGCAGACCGGATCCACGTCATGTACGCGGGACGCTTCGTCGAGGAAGGCCCCGTGGACGACGTCTACGAACGCCCCCGGATGCCGTACACGATCGGCCTGCTCGGTGCCGTGCCCCGCCCGGAGACCCGCCACCGCACCCTGACCCCCATCGAGGGCGGTCCACCGAGTCCGCTCCGGACACCGCGGGGCTGCCCCTTCGTGCCGCGGTGCCCGCTGGCCCTCGATGCCTGCGGTGAGGAGGAGCCCGTACTGGAGGTCCGCGACGGTGTCGGCCACGCGACCGCCTGCCTGCGCAGCGGAGAGTTCGAGCAGGAGCACGGGCCGGCCCTCACGGCGGCCCTGTCGACACCGTCCGACCCCAGCGCGTACGCGCCGCGGCCGCCGCGCGTCGAGCGGCCCGTCGTGCTGCGGATGCGGCGGGTGTCCCGCCACTACCCGGCCCGCCGGACCTCCTCCGGGCGGTCCGGGGCCGGTCCGGTACGGGCGGTGGACGACGTCAGCCTGGACATCCGGGATGGGGAGACGCTCGTACTCGTCGGTGAATCGGGAAGCGGCAAGACCACGCTGCTGAGACAGGTCGTCGAGGCGCCGCCGCAGCGGGGGCACGCGGCAGGGACGGTGCTGGTCGCCGGTCAGGACATCCGCGGCGCGTCGCCGGGTGAGCGGCGACTGCTCTGCCGTGAGGTGCAGATGGTGTTCCAGGACCCGGTCGCGGCCCTGGATCCGCGGATGACCGTCGCGGACATCCTCACCGAGCCGCTGGCCACGCACGGCTGGACGCGTGACGCGAGCGCCCGCAGGGTCGGCGAACTGCTCGGTCTCGTCGGCCTCGGCGCGGAGCACCGGGACCGCTTCCCCGCCCAGCTCTCCGGAGGCCAGGCCCAAAGAGTCGGCATCGCGCGGGCGCTGGCCCTGCGGCCGAGGCTCCTCCTGCTCGACGAGCCCGTCTCCGCCCTCGATGTCTCCGCACAGGCGGCGGTGCTCAACCTGCTGCGAAGACTGCGGGCTGAACTGGGGCTCAGCTGTCTCCTGGTCGCCCACGACCTCGCGGTCGCCGGCTACCTCGCGGACCGCGTCGCCGTGATGCACCTCGGACGCGTCGTCGAGACCGGTGACGCCGACACGGTCCTCACCCGGCCCGGCCACCCGTACACCCAGGTCCTGCTCTCCGCCGCCCCGCGGCCCGAGCCGAGGCTGGAGCGGACCCGGCCGCGCCTGCCCCTGCTCGGTGAGCCCCTGGGGCCGATGGACATCCCCCCGGGGTGCCGCTTCCGCGGTCGATGCCCCCGCTACGCGGAACTGCCGAGCGAGCAGCGACGGCGCTGCGAGAGCGAGGACCCCCCGCCGTTGGCCCAGGCGACGGAACACACCGTGGCCTGCCACTTCGCCGGGCCTCGCGTGGCCCACGACGGAGACCCCCCACAGCCATGGCCGAGCAGTCAGTAGTCACGTCTTCAGGAGGCGGCATCTTGCGTTCTTCCCGCACGGCACGCACGGCACGCACGGCATGCACGACACGTACGACAGGTACAGCACGCACGACACGTACGCCGGTGATCGCGGTCGTGGCCGCGGCCGCGCTCTGCGCGTCACTCGTCACCGCGTGTTCGACCCACGACGACAAGCCCTCGTCGGCCGCGCCACCCGCGAGCCGGATCAACCCCGTGGACCGCGCCGACCTGAAGAAGGGAGGCGTGCTCGACTGGCCCGTGGCCGTCATCCAGGAGAACCTCAACGTCCGGCATCTCGACGGCGGTCACGTCGACACGCGGCGCGTCGTGGAGTCGATGCTGCCCATCCTCATGAAGAGCGACGCCCGGGGCCGCGTCGCCCCCGACCCCGACTATCTCGTGTCCGCCGTATCCCGGATGAGGGCCGGGCGGCAGCGCGTCACCTACCGCGTCAACGAGAACGCGCGATGGACCGACGGGGCGCCGATCACCTACCGGGACTTCCGGGCGAACTGGAAGGCGCAGAACGGCCGGAACCCCGCCTTCCACCCGCTCTCCCGCACCGGCTACGAGCTGATCTCGAAGGTGTCCGCAGGGCCCGGGGGAGACCGGGAGGTCATCGTCGACTTCGCCCGCCCCTTCGGGGAGTGGCGAGCACTGTTCACGCCGCTGTACCCGGCGTCCGTCATCGGTACGGCCACCGGCTTCAACTCCGGATTCAAGGGCAGGGCGAAGGTCACGGCCGGACCGTTCAGGTTCGCCGGCCGGGACGAGACCGCCAAGACACTGACCGTGGTGCGCAACGACAAGTGGTGGGGGGACACCCCGCTCCTGGACAGGATCGTGTTCCGCGCACTCGACCCGGCCGCCCACCCCGGGGCCTTCGACAACGGGGAGATCGACCTCTTCGATGTCGGGGCCAAGGCCGCCGCGTACCGCTCCGCCCAGGACACGCCCGGCGCACAGATCCTGCGGGCCGCGGCGCCGAGCCACCGCCAGCTGACCATGAACGGGCAGAGCCGACTCCTCAAGGACGTCCGCGTCCGGAGGGCGCTGGCACGGGCCGTCGACCGCCGCAGGATCGCCCGGGTCGCGCTCCAGGGAGTCGACTGGAACGCCCGACCGCTCGGCAACCACTTCTTCCTCCCCCAGCAGGACGGCTACCGGGACAGCGCGGGCCAGGTCGGTACGTACGATCCCGCGGCGGCCCGCGCGGCGCTCGCCTCGGCGGGCTGGCGCCGCGAGGGCACATTCCGCAAGAAGGGCGGACGGACGCTCGAACTGGACTATGTGTCCGTCAGCGGTGAGGCGGAAGCGCAGAACGAGGGACGGGTCATCCAGGCGATGCTCCGCGACGTGGGCGTACGGCTGAAACTCACGTTCGTGCCGCAGAACGTGCTTTTCGAGCGCCATGTCATTCCGGGCGACTTCGACCTCGCCGTCTTCAGCTGGACCAAAAGGCCTTTCCCGGTGTCGGCGAGTCGCAGCCTCTATGTGAAGCCCAAGGGGAAGGACATCCAGTTGAACTTCGCGCGGACCGGGACCTCCCGGATCGACGCGCTGCTCGACAAGGCGGTGACCGAGACGGACAGGGGGCAGGCCGTCGACGTCATCAACCGGGCCGATCGGCTGATCTGGCAGCAGGCGGCCGCCATCCCCCTCTACCAGGAGCCCGGCATCGTCGCGTCGAAGCGCAGCCTCGCCAACCTGGGAGCCCAGGGCTTCACCACGGTCGTCTACCAGGACATCGGCTTCACCGGGTGAGCGGGCACGGTCACCGGTACAGGGCGTCGAGTTCCTCGCGGAACCGCGCGTGCACCACATGGCGCGCGACCTTCATGGAGATGGTCAACTCCCCTTCGCCCAGCGAAAGATCGCGGTCCATGACCATGAACGTCCGCACGCGGTAATACTCTTGCAGCGTGGCGTTCGCGCGTTGGACCGTCCGCGTCAGTTCCCGCAGCAGGATCGGGTCGCGCACCAGAGAGGCCATGGCGGTGGGCAGTCGGCGTTCGGCGGCCCATTTCCTGGCGTACGGCTCATTGAGCGTCAGCAGGACCACGAGGTGCGGTTTCCCCTCCCCGTAGGCGACCGCGTGGGAGATCAGGGGATTGGTGCGCAGTTCGCTCTCGATGGGGTTCGGTGACACGGCCACACCGTGGGAGAGCTGAATGAGTTCCTTCTTGCGGCCGGTGAGCGTCACGTACCCGTCGGCGTCGATGCTGCCGAGGTCTCCGGTGTGCAGCCAGCCGTCGCGTACGGAACCGAACTCGTCCTCGTGGTAGCCCCAGTAGCCGCGGAACACGTTGGCACCCCGGATCAGCACCTCACCGTCGGGCGCCGTGGCGACCTCGACCCCCGGCAAGGGCCTGCCCACGGTCCCCAGCCGGTAGGCATCCGGGGTGTTGGTGGTGGCCGCCGCCGCTGTCTCCGTCATCCCGTAGCACTCGACGAGGGGAACTCCGCAGCCCAGGAAGAAGACGAGGATCTCCCGGGACACCGGCGCGCCCGACACCGTCACCCTCCGCAGCGCGCCGCCGAAATGGTCGCGGACCTTGGCGAACAGGGACTTCTCCGTGGCGTCGAACCACTCCTGGAGGCGGGGCGGCAGCACCTCGCCGCGCCTGACGCGTTCCCGCGCGTCCAGCCCTGCCCGCGCCGCCTCGACGACCAGGGACACGTCCTCCTCGGGCCAGGAGGCGAGGACCGAGCTGTAGATCTGTTCGAGCGCCAGCGGGACGAGCGGCAGGATCTGCGGCCGTGCGGCGCGGATCTCGTCCACCAGGCTGTCGTCGGGGCCACCGCGCCGGAAGACGAGCGTGTACCGGGACCACCAGGCGAGGACCTGCATCAGCATCGCGATGGTGTGCGGCCCGGTGACGACGAAGACGGTTCCGTTGGTGTGCTCCTGAGCGCCTTCCGGCCGGGGCGGTGGCTGCGGGTGCGCCCGCAGGACGCTCACATAGTTGCCGTGGCTGAGGGCGCAGCCCTTCTTGGGGCCCGTGGTGCCCGAGGTGTAGATGATGGCCAGCAGGTCGTCCGCCCCTACCGCGTCCGAGTGCCGCCTCAGCTCCGCCGCGTCCACGTCACGCCGTCCCCGGGCCTGAAGTTCGTCGAGGCTCAGCGTTCGTACGGGGGGCTCGGCGGAACCCGCTGCCGAGTCGGCGGAGTCGGGCGGTGACGCGGGAGCCGGGGGATCGATCAGCACGGTGTGGCGCAGGTGCGGCAGACGGGGCCGGGCGGCCTCGACCTTCGCCAACTGCTCCGCGTCCTCGCACACCACCACCCGGGCGTCGCAGTCACCGAGCACATGGACGATCTCCTCGGGGACCGTCGAGGGCAGCAGGGACACCACCACGAGCCCCGAAGCCGCGGCCGCCAGCAGCGTCGTCGTCCACTCGGGCCGCAGTCCAGAGAGCACCGCCACCCGGTCGCCCGGCGCAAGGCCCAGCGAGAGCAGGCCGCGCGCCGTGCCCTCACTCGCCTCCCAGGCCTCGGCGTACGTCAGGTGGCACGGCTCGTCGGCGGGGCCGCGCCAGCGGATCGCGGCCGCCGTCGGCCACCGTTCCGCGTTCCGTCGTGCGAGGTGAGCCAGCGTCCCGCCGGTCCCGGAAGGGCCGCTGGGGCGGGCGTCCGGGGCGGCTCGGCCGTCCCTCGCGACCGGGGTGTCGCCACCGACGCTCAAACCGACGTTCATACCGCTCCTTCGTCGACATCGGCGTGGAGCAGATAGCCCCGCTGCCGCACCGTTTTGATGAACAGGCCGAGGGGGGCGACCCGGCGGCGCGTGCGCAGGATCCTGACGTCCAAGGCGTTGCGCCGGCCGTCCCTGTCCTCGGGCCACACCCGCGCCGCCAGCACGTGCCGGCTGACCACCGAGCCGTAGGACTCGATGAGCAGACGCGCGATCTCGGCCTCGCTCGCCGCCAGGGGCAGGTGCCGCCCGGCGAAACTCAGCACGTTCTGTGCGTCGATCGCCGGTCTGCGCTGCGCCGCTCTGGCCCGCAATGTGTCGCAGCGCACCCGCAACTCCCGTTCGTCGACCGGAAGTCGCACCCAGTCCTCCATCGGATCCAGGGTCGTCGGAGGCTGCTCACCGGGGTGCACCAGAAGGAGCCGAGGCACCTTGCGAAGGCGCAACTCCTCCACGACGTCGGCCTGTTCGGGCCAGCGCAGAGCCGGAACGCCGCCGGTCGCCCGGTGAGTGCTTCGGCGACCCGGCACAGGCGTGGACGGGGGTGGAGCGGGAAATCTGATCATGCGTCTTCCTGAGCGCTGGGGGACATGTCTTCTTCAAGGGCGAACCAGGTCCTGGTGCCTTGCCGGGTCCGGTCGCAGCCCCACGCGGAAGCCATCGCCTCCACGAGGAGCAGCCCCCGGCCGCTCTCCGCCAGTTCCTCCGCGGGGGAGTCGGCGACCACGGGAAGGCCCGCGCACCCCGGGTCGTCGACCGAGATGATGAGCGATGCGGGCCCCTGCCGGATGCTGACCTCGACGGTCTCCTCGGTCCGGGCGCCGACCGCCGCATGCGTGACGGCGTTGGACAGCAGTTCGCAGAAGAGGAGTTCCACGGTGTCCACCTGCTCGCCCCACCCCCACTCGATCATGGAGCGGCGCACCCGGTGGCGGGCGCCGGGCACCGCCCGGACGGACGCCGGAACTCTGAGCCGCAGGGCGCGGAAGTCCCTCGGCCGCCGTGTCTCATGACCTGGCCGGGGCCGCAGTGCGACCGGGCCGGCGGTCTCGATCAAGGGAGCCATCTCCGCCTCCTGTGGTCCGCTGGACAGAGCCTCACGGGCTCGCCCCTGTCGACTCCCAGAGGACCGCGCGCACGGATACGGATTCAATGCGGGGCGCTACCTAATCATCTGGCGGAAAGCATGCGTACCGAGGCCGGGCGGGGCCGTCGGCGGACCCGTCTCAGGGCCCGTCAGCGGACTGTCAGCGGGTCGCGCCAAGAGGGGCAGAACGCCTAAACTGCGTATCTGGCTGATGTTCCGGTGGGTGTGGCTCGGTCACACCTTGCAGAGGGCGAGAACCGGTGGCGCAAGCGGTGACTTCCACGGACATCTCGTGGATGCGGCGAAATGGCTTCACTCTGGTCGGCCGCGAGCGGCAACTCGAAGACCTTGTCACCGCGTTACGGACTCTGCCCTCGGTGGTCATGGTCGAGGGCGAGTCGGGATCCGGCAAGTCACGGCTGGTGCGCGAAGCGGAGCAACTCCTCACGGCCGATGGTACGCGGGTGGCGACAGGCCTGTGCTGCCCACTGCGCGAGCCGTTCCCGTACGGCCCCGTTCTCCAGGCGGTCGGCCAGGCGGCGGAGCGGCTCCCCGCGGACTGCCTCCTGCCCCCCGAGACCCGGACGCTGGCCTCCTTCCTCCCCGGCCTGGCACCGCACGTCGACGACTCGCAGCAGGTGGCCGGCGCGATGCCCGAGCGGCACCGGCTCCTCCTCGGCATCCGGGCCGTGCTGCGCGTCGTCGAACCGGTGGTGCTGGTCATCGAGGACATGCACTGGGCGGACGAGGCCACCCGTGAACTCCTGTTCCTCATCGCCCGGGAGCCCCCGCCCGGCCTCGGCCTCGTCCTGACGTACCGCGCGGAGGACCTGCCGCCCACCGAGCCGGTCCTGGGCAGCGCGTTCCGCAGGCCGATCGGGGTGTCGGGCGGCGAGATCCGGCTCCAGCCGCTCAGCGAGCAGGAGGTCACGGCCCTGGCGTCGGAAGTCGTGGGGCGCGTGGCGGGCCGTGCTCTGGGGCAGGTCCTGCACCGGCGCAGCGCCGGTCTCGCCCTGGCGGTGGAGGAGGACCTGCTCACGCTCCTGGACCGGCGCAAGAAGAACGGGCCGCAGGGGCTCGAACAGGAGACGGAGGCCCTGGGCCGCTCCCCGGTGCCGCGCTCCCTGCGGGAAGCCGTCCACGAGCGGCTCGCCGTGCTGCCGGAGCCCGCCGCCCGCGTCGTGGAGGCGGCGGCCGTCCTCGCGGTGCCCGCCGCCCAGGACGTACTGGCGGAGGTGGCCGGCCTCGAGGCCGACCAGGCCACCACCGCGCTCACCCAGGCCCTGCACCGAGCGCTCCTGCACGAGCCGGAACCCGCCAAGTACGCCTTCCGCCACGTACTCGCGCAGCAGGCCGTGTACGGAGACCTCCCCGGCCCGAGGCGGCTGCACCTGCACCGGCGGGCACATGGCGCACTGCGTGGGCAGCAGCGGCCTCCGCTGGTCCAGATCGCCCACCACACCAAGGCGCTGGGGGACAAGGAGGCATGGCTGAGGGAAGCCGAGGAAGCGGCCCGCGAAGCCGTCGCCGTGGGGGACGACGGCGTCGCCTCCCAACTCCTGCACGGCATCCTGAAAGAGGAGGGAGTGCGGCCGCAGGCCCGCTCACGCGCCGCCCTCGCCCTAGCCGACATCGCGCACAAGTTCACCCGCTTCGCGCACCACCTGGCCATCATGCGGCGGCTCGTGGACGACCCCACGCTCCCCATCCGGACCCGCGGCCGGGTCAGGCTCACCCTCGCCGCGGTCCTCATGAACCACGCGGGTGACGTGGCCTCGTTCCGAGAGCTGACGAAGGCCATGGAGGAACTCGAACCGTGGCCCGCTCTCGCCGCGTCCGGCATGCTCAACGCGATCTTCTACGAGCGCGTCCAGACCCCCGCCGAGATCGCCCTGTGGGTGGACCGGGCCGAGACGGCCCTGCGGGGCTGCCGGGACGAGGGGCGGCTGGCCGAACTGGAGGGCGCCAAGCTGTTCCTGATGGCCAGGGGCGGTGACCCCGCACTCTGGGAACGCATCGACGCCCTCCCGCGGACCTCGCCGCACCCCGAGGTGCGAAGGCAGCGGCTCATCGCCCTGTACAACGTCGGAACGAACGCGCTGAACCGGGGGGAGGACGCGCGCGCCGCCGCGCTGCTGCACGAGGCCGTCCGGCTGACCACCGATGGTGTCAACCCGTCCCTGGAGTGCTTCGCCCGGACCCAGCTCCTGCGCTACGACTGGCTCTCCGGCGCGTGGGACGGCCTTGAGGAGCGCCTCGAAGAACTGAACACGTCGTGCCCCGACATGGCGATCGCACAGCGCGAACGAGCCCTTCTCGGCGGGAGCCTGGCAGCGAGCAGAGGGCAGTGGTCCAAGGCGATGGAGCACTTGGAGTTCGCTCGCGGCGCGGGGGAGCGCATCTGCGGCACGCTGTGCGCCCTGCACGCGGCAGCGGCCACCGCCGAGGTCCATCTCGCCCGCGACGAGCCGGACAGGGCGTGGGAAGCGCTCGGTCCCGCGATCCGGCTGCTCCAGTCCACCTCCAGTTGGTTCAAGCTCCTGGGGGTGGTGCAGGCGGCGGTCCGAGCGGCCTTGGGAATCGGTCACCGCGCGGCGGCGCAACAGCTGGTGGAGCAAGCGCTGGCAGCACAGGAGAACTACATCGCGCCGGCGGCGGACGCCGAACTGTACGTGGCTCGCGGGCTGCTGGAACAGGACACCGACCCCGACGGCGCGGCTCGGTGGTTCCGGCGGGCCCGCGACAAGTGGCGTGCCATCGGCCGGCCCTACCCCGCCGCCCGCGCCGTCGAGCTGCTCGCCCACTGCCACGACGGCCCGCGGGCAGCCGCGGACCCCTCCTGCCTCGGCGAGGCGCTCGACACCTACAGCAGGCTCGGGGCCACCGCCGACCTCGCCCGATGCCGGCACGCCCTGCGGGAGACGGGCGCGAAACGCCCCGCCACCCCCGGACGGCGCGGCTACGGCGAGGATCTCTCGCCGCGGGAGGCCGAAGTGGCCCGGCTGCTCGCCGAGGGCGCGAGCAACCGTGACATCGCCCAGGCGCTCTACCTCTCGGTGCGCACGGTCGAGCACCACGTCGCCCGGACGCTGAAGAAGCTCCGGGTCGACCATCGCGCCGAGGTGTCCGCGGCGCTGCGGCGCGGACCGTAGCCCTCCCGCTCTTCGCGGGGGTGGCCCGCGGTACGTCAGGCCGCGGGCGCCGCTACCTCTCTCGCCGCGAGCGAGGAACCGTACCGCCGCAGCAGCAGGACCGCCGTCGTGGCGAGGCCCGTGAGGAGGCCGAGCCAGATACCGACCGTCTCCAGCCCCAGCGGGTGGGAGAGGAGCCAGGCCGCGGGCAGGCCGACGGCCCAGTAGCCGATGACCGTGATGCGGAAGCCGCTCTTGGTGTCGTCGAGCCCGCGCAGCAGGCCCACGCCGATGTTCTGCGCGCAGTCGAAGAACTGGAGGAACGCCGTGACGATCAACAGGTGCGTGGCGATCGTCAGCGCGCGGTCGGAGCCGGAGTCCATGAAGGGGGCCAGGACCAGGCGCGGCACGGTGAGGTAGGCGATGCCCACGACCGCCATGACGGCCGCCGCGCACGCCAGCGCGGTGTTCTTGATGCGCCGCGCGTCGTCGACGCGGCCGAGCGCCAGCTCCCTGCTGACGTTGATGGACGCGGCGTGCGAGAGGCCGACGGCGACCTGGAAGACGATGTACACGAGCTGGTTCACGGCCGTGTGCGCGGCGAGCGCCGCCGGCCCGAACGCGCCCGCCATCAGCGCCGTCACGGAGAAGAACCCCGCCTCCGAGCCGTACGTCGCGGCGATCGGCACCCCGAGTCCGATCAGCCGCTTCACGGCGGCGGGATCGGCCTTGGCGGCGTTCAGCGTGAGCAGCGGCGCCAGGGCGGCGTCGCGCTTGGCGGAGGCGTACAGCGCGAGGAACGACAGGAGATAGACCGTGGACGTGGCCACGCCGATGCCGGTCAGGCCGAGCTTCGGCAGGCCCCACGTGCCGTGGATGAGCACCCAGTTGAGACCGGCGTTGACCGCGATCGAGGCGATCGTGATGCGCAGCAGGGCCTGTGGGCGGCGCATGCCGACGGTGAACTGGCGGATCGCCTGGAACCACAGACACGGCAGCAGGCCGGGCGCCAGCGCGATCAGCATCGTCTGCGTGCGGTCGACGACGGCGGCGTCCTGGCCGAGCCAGGTCAGGCACTGGCCGATGAGGACCATGAGGACGGCGCCGACGATCCCGGCGAGCGTGGCGACGGCCATGCTCGCGCGGACGATCCCGCGGACCTCCTCGTGATCACCCCCCGCGCCCTCCCCCCCGGTCTCCTCGGCCTTCTCGGCGCGTGCGGCGGCCGCGGCTATCTGGTTGCCGACCGAGGTGACCAGGCCGACCCCCATCGTGCGGAGCTGGTTGAAGATGACGATGGCGAGGCCGCCCGCGGCCAGCTCCTGGGTGCCGAGCAGGCCCATCATCACCGTGTCCGTGGTGGTCAGGGCGACCTGGGCGAGCTGGGTGAGGATGAGCGGAACGGCGAGCGTGGCCAGCGCGCGGCTGTCGCCGAGCAGGGTGGCGAGCGCCGAGGGCGGCGCGTCCCGGTGGGGGGCCTCGGGAGCGGCGGGCGAGTCGGGCTTGGGGGGCATCGGGGTCATCGGTTCCTGCGGAGCTTGGTGAGGATCTCGTCGATCTCGCGTTCCGCGTCGGGATCGAGGAGGTTGCGGGCGTTCATCCAGGCGTCGTCGAAGACGGTGTCCAGGTACTTCTCGCCGCCGTCGTTGATGAGGGCGACCATAGTGCTGCCCGGGGGGAGCGTGCCCAGGCGGGTCAGTGCCTCGTACACCACACCGCCCGCCGAGCCGCCGATGAGCAGCCCGGTGCGGGCCACGGCGCGGCAGGTCGCGAACGCCTCGACGTCCCCGACCTTGACGCCCTCGTCGATCAGGTCGAAGTCGACGAGCGCCCCGATCTCGGCGCCCTCCGGCGTACCCGTGCCGGACTGGTAGTAGTCGTGCGCGGGCCCGCCGAACGCGATCGACCCCTTGGGCTCGACCCCGACCGTCGCGAAGTCCGGTACGAGCTTGCGCAGTTCCCGGGTGGTGCCGCACAGGGCGCCGCCCGTGCCGACCGCCCCGATGAGTACGTCGATGCGGCCGTCGAGGGCCTCGTGCAGCTCGTGGGCGACGGGGAAGTAGCCGACGCCGTTGCTCGGGTTGTTGTGCTGCTCCGTGAAGATCGTGTTGTCCTTGCCGCGCGCCATCTCCTCGGCGAGTTCCTCGCGGGCGGCGGTGGCCAGCTCCTCGCTCTCCCCGCCCTCGTCGACGTAGACCAGCTCCGTGCCGAGGGCCTTCATCGCGCGCAGCTTGTCCGTGCAGGCGTGGTGGTCCACGACGGCGGTGAAGGTGTAGCCGCGCTCGGCGGCCACGACCGCGAGACCGAGGCCGGTGTTGCCGGACGTGGACTCGATGATCCGGCCGCCCGGGCGCAGCTCGCCGCGTTCCTCGGCGTCGAGGACCATCTGCCGGGCCATGCGGATCTTCGCGGTGCCGGTGGGGTTGAACATCTCCAGCTTCAGCAGCAGACGGCTGCCGGTCTCGGTGGTGGCCAGCTCCAGAAGGGGGGTGCGGCCGATGAGGTCGGACACGTGGGAGACCACGGCGGGACGCTGAAGGGCTCCGGGCATCGATGTGCTCCTGTACGGAAGGGGAAGGGCGGGGACGTCAGGTGAAGTGGCGGTCCAACCGCCAGCGCGGGCGCGGCAGTTCGGTGCGGTCGACGACGACCTTGGGTGGCAGCGGCAGGTCGTGGAAGGGGGATTCGTTGGAGTCCATCTGGTAGCCGGCCGTGTTGGGGTAGACCAGTAGGTCGCCGACGCGCGGCCGCCGCCGGAAGGGAACCTTCCGCCAGGTGACCATGTCCGACTCCAGGCAGGTCGCGGCGCCGACGCTGGAGGGATACGTCCCTTCGGTGGCGGCCGGGTCCGCGGTGCCGCCCGTCTCCTCGGCGCCCCCGCGGGGAACCAGCACCGGGTCGGGCAGGTACTCGCTGGCGAACCACTGCTCCGACAGGCTCAGGCTGCTCCCGTCGACGGTCAGCAGCCGGTAGCCCGCCCGCTCCTTGACGCCCTGCACGCGGAACACCGTCCCGCCCGCGCGGTCGAGCAGCGCCCGGCCCGGTTCGAGCAGCAGGCGTACGCCCGCGTCTTGGAGCACGGAGGCCAGCGCGCGCCCCCCGGTGCGATGCGCCAGCAGCGCCCGGAGCGCGTCCGCGCCCGCGACGGGCGAGTGGTACGGATAGAAGTCGCCGTCCTCGAACGACTTGCGCGCGTGGAAGTGCCCGTCGTGCCGCGCGGCGAGGAAGGCCCGCCAGTCGTCGGCGCCGACGTAACTGATCGGCAGCCCTCCGCCGATGCTGACGCGGTCGGCGTGCAGTCCCAAGGCCCGTGCCTTGACGCACAGTTCGGCGAGCGAGGCCGCAAACTCCGCGCGCGCCGCCACGTCGTATCCGGAGAGGTGGAAGCTGAAGCCCTCCATGCGCAGGACGGTCTCGCCCGCGTGCGCGCAACGGTCCATGGCCGTGGCCAGCTCGGCCTCGGTCAGGCCGAAGCGGCTGTGCGACTGGCCGGGGGGCAGGGCGCGCAGCAGGACGCGGGCGGGCCGCGTCGCAGGGCCGGCGCCCTCGTCGGCCACGAGGGAGAGGAGCGCGTCGAGTTCGTCCAGCGCGTCCACGGCGATGAGCGCGCCCTGGCGCACGGCGAGCCGCAGCAGGTCGTGCGCCTTGGCGGGTCCGGTGACCACGAGGTGCTCGCCGGGTACGCCGTGACCGAGCGCCTCCCGCAGTTCCCCGAGGGAGGCGACGTCGACGCCCGCGCCCTGGGCCGCGCACCGCTCGATCCACACGGCGGCCTTGTTGGCCTTCTTCGCGTAGTACACGAACCCGGCGACTCCCGCGTCCTCCAACGCCCCGCGCATCGCACGCAGGTTGGCGTCGAACGCGTCCGGCAGCAGGAAGTGGAAGGGTCCGCCGAAGGCGTAGGAAAGCTCCTCGACGAGCCCGGAGGCCAGCACGGAGTCGGTGGCGGGGTCCGGCAGTGCGGGCAGCCCCGCGGAGACCTCCGCCCGGCTCACCGCCACACCGCCACCTCGGTCCCGAGGCCCTGCTCCAGCGCGAGCTGTGCGAAGCGGTGCCCCAGGGCGATGTCCGTGACGACCAGACCGCTGTTGTACGCGAAGATCCGCTCCTCGGCGCCGGTGCGACCGGCCGCGGCGCCCGCGAGCACCGGGGGGAACTCCGTGTCCACCGCGGGCAGTTTGCCCTCGGCGTCGGCCATGTCCGTCCCGGTGACGTTCATCTGCGCCTCGCTCGTGGCGACGACGCGGTCGGCCCGGTGCAGGGTCGAGGGGGCGAGGCCGTGGCCGACCAGGATGGAGAGGGCGCCCGGCTTCAGCCAGTCCGCCTCGATCGCCGCGGGGGTGTGTCCGCCCGCGGTGGCGACGATGACGTCGGCGTCCCCGGCGGCGGCGCGCAGGTCCTCGACCAGTTCCACCTCGTGTCCGGGGAAGTGCCGGTGCAGCTCGTCGCGTACCGCCTGGATGCCCTCGGGATGGGTGCCGGACAGCATCAGCCGCTCCAGGCCGGGCAGCGCGGTCAGCAGGAACGGCAGCGCCAGTCGCCCCTGCGTCCCGGTCCCGACGACCAGGGCGCTGCGGGCGCCCGGCGCGGCCAGCTCGCGGGCGAGCAGCGCGGAGACGGCCGGGGTGCGCAGCGAGCCGATGCGGGAGCAGTCCATCATCGCCACCGGCAGTCCGGTCACGTCGTCGTAGAGCGTGAGCGAGGTGTAGTAGTGTTGCTCCTCGCGCCCCTTGTCCAGGCCGTGCTTGTACGAGGTCTTGATGGCGACGACGTCGCGGGAGCCGTCACGGCCGAGCATCGCGTACGAGACGGAGTGCCCGTCCTTCGGCTTCACGGTGAGCTTGCGCGGGTTGTCCGACTCCCCGGCGTACAGCGTGCGGTAGGCGCCCTCGACGGTCGCGATCACGTCGGAGAGGGAGATGTCGATGCCGGCGAGGTCGCTGGTCGACAGGATCCGCAGATGCTGGTCGTCGCCGGAGGTCCGGGGCTCGGCGGGGCTGCCGGGTATTCGGTCCTCGGTGGGGCTG
Organism: Streptomyces sp. NRRL S-920; assembly: GCF_000717945.1. Taxonomy (NCBI): domain Bacteria; kingdom Bacillati; phylum Actinomycetota; class Actinomycetes; order Kitasatosporales; family Streptomycetaceae; genus Streptomyces; species Streptomyces sp. NRRL S-920. The sequence continues at coordinate 56,102 of NZ_JODF01000009.1, read as the reverse complement.
GGCGGGGTACTGCCGGTCATGATGTCCGTTCCTTCCGTTCCGTGGGGGCGCGTTCAGGCGGCGTGCGCTTCGAGCGCCGCCTGACCGTAACCGTGCTCGTCGGCCTCGGCCAAGGGGCGTCCGCGCCGCCCGGGCACCCGCACGGAGGCCCGCTTGAGCCAGCGGTCGGTCCCGTCGTAGCGCGCCTTGAAGGGCACCCGGCCGTGCACGACCAGGTCGTTGTCGACGACGAGGACCTCCCCCGGGTCGAGGCTGACCGCGACGGAGACACGGGCGAGTTCGTCCTCAAGGCGCTGGTACGCGGCCCGGTACTCCTCGTCCGCCTGGTCGAGGGGCGTGTACGCGGGGTCGAAGCGCAGGGTGAGCCCGTCCTCGGCGGCGAAGAGCGTGGGCACGGGCGGGGGAGCGGCGTCGGCGTAGCCCTGGGCCTCGGCGTAGGCGTCGTCGGGCAGGATCGGCAGGGCGGGCCGGGAGAGCAGCTCCACGTCCTCATCGGTGAGCCGGACCTTGCGGACGCTGGCCGCGGTGGTCGCGATGCGGTCGTGGTTGCGCATGCAGCCGAGCATCAGCAGATGCGCGCGGCCGGGGTGGAAGGCGTCCTCGGTGTGCGGGCTGAGGAGCACCGCGCTGCTCGCGCCGGTCTGCTCGGACTCATGACCGGGCGAGGGCACGATGTTGTGCACGAACCTGCCGTCCTGCTGGCCCTGCCAGGCGATGGGGTTGCCCATCACGCTGGCCAGCAGCAGGAGCACGATGTCGTGCACGGCTCCGCTGTCGCCCGCGTGGGCCCAGCCGGGCGGGGTCGGCCCCACCTGGGCGTCGTCGACCTCCAGGCCGCGCAGGACGAAGAGGCCGTCGTCGGTGTCGACGGGGCGGCAGTGGTGGCGCAGGGCGGCGCCGAACTCCGCCGCCGACTCCTCAACTCGTGCGAGAAGCCGGGGAGATGTCGCGGAAGTGCCGAATTCGCCGAGAATCTTCTCGGCTGCGGTGCGCAGCTCGCCCACGGAGTGGGGATCGAGCTGGCGGACAGGTGCGGCTGCGGCCGTGCTCATCGCGAAATTAGTCCGTTTCCGTCGAGTTGGTGGAGGAATCCGGGCGTGCGATCACCGGTGACGAGTCGAACGCTAGCAGTAAACTTAGGTAAGGCAAACCTTCCTGATTTATGGTTGAACCATCTCCTACCGGACGGCAAGTGGGAGGGCAGGGGGCGCACTTGGCGGCGTGCGCGGGGTTGCGCAGACACGGCCCATTAGGGTAGGCAACCCTAAGATTTTCCGATCGTATTTCTGCTTCGATACGCGCTTCGATCGTGCTTCGACACGTACTTCGATCGCGCTTCGACAGGCCGCTCTGAACTGGAACGAGGACGTACGTGGACATCACCAGGCGCCAAGTGCTGTGGGCCGGCGGGGCATTGGGCACGGCGACACTGCTCACCGCGTGCTCGGGGGGCGACGACACCTCGTCCAAGGCGGGCGGCGGAGGCAAGCCCCGCAAGGGCGGCACCCTGCGCGTCGGAGCCCTCGGCCGGGCCTCGGCGATCACCCGGGACCCGCACGGCACCCAGGCCAACGAGAGCGACTACCTCATCATCGCCCTCGTGTACGACACCCTGACCGCGCCCGGCGCCAAGGACAACACCGCCGCGCGCCTCGCGGCCAGTTGGAAGCCGTCCGCCGATCTGAAGACCTGGCGCTTCAAGATCGCCGAGGGCGCCGAGTTCCACGACGGCACCCCCGTCACCGCCGACGACGTCGTCTGGTCCCTCAAGCGCCTGCGCGGCACGCCCTCCGGGGCCTCCCGGCTGCCCGGCATCAAGGCCGAGAACATCAAGGCCGAGGGCAAGGACACCGTCGTCCTCGTCTCCGACTACGCCAACGCCGAACTGCCCCTGCTCACCCGCCTGTCCACCTTCGTACTGAAGAAGGACACCAAGGAGAAGGACCTCGGCAAGGCGCCCGGCACCGGCCCCTTCAAGCTCGACTGGTTCCGCTCCGGCAACGCGCGCCTCGTCCGCAACGACAAGTGGCACGGCGGCGAAGTGCTCCTCGACGCCATCGAGGTCAAGATCTTCGAGTCCCCGCAGGCCATGTCCAACGCCCTGCTCGCCGGCCAGATCGACCTCGCCTCCAACGTCGGCGCGGTCGCCGCCCGCACCGCCGAGAAGCGCAGCGACATCCAGGTCGTGCGCCGCCCCGACGACATGGCGATGCCGATCATCATGCGCGCGGGCGACGGCCCCTTCGCCGACCCCAAGGTCCGTGAGGCGCTGCGCCTCGCCGTCGACCGCAAGGCCATGGTCAAGCAGGTCCTGTCCGGCTACGGCACCGTCGGCAACGACATCATGGGCACCGGCGACCCCGCCTACGAGTCGGGCATCCCGCAGCGCGCACGCGACCTCGCCAAGGCCAAGTCCCTCCTGAAGGAAGCGGACTTCGACACCTCCAAGACGTACAAGCTGATGACGACCGAGGACGTCCCGGGCCTCGCCGAGTCCGCGACGCTCTTCGCGAGCCAGGTCCGCGAGGCGGGCGTGAAGGTCCAGGTCGTCAAGCAGGAGTCCGCCACCTTCTACGACAAGACGTGGCTCAAGGCCGACCTGTACACGACCTACTGGGGCACCAACGACTCGGTGCTCTTCTTCGCCAGCAAGACCATGGAGTCCAAGTCCGCGCAGAACGAGGCGGCCTGGAAGAGCAAGGAGTTCGACGCCGCCTACCGCGAGGCCATCGGCGGCAAGGACGCGGCCGCGCGCGCCAAGGCCCTCAAGAAGGTCCAGCAGATCCAGCACGACGACTCCGGTTACCTGCTGTGGGGCGTCGCCGAGGGCATCGACCTCGCCGCGGCCCCCGTGCACGGCCTGCCCAAGCTGCCCGGCTACGGACGCGTCCAGCTCGAGCGGGCATGGCTGGCCCGCTGAGCGGCACGGTGAGCGAGCGGGTCGCGGGTCCTCGCCCGCGGCCCGCCGGTCCCGCGCTCTCCGGGACCCTGCGCCTGGCCGGGCTGCTCGCCCGCCGGGCGCTGCTGCTCGCCGTCCTGCTCGTCACCGTCTTCGTCGCCGTCGAACTCCTGCCGGGCGACGCCGCCAACGCCACATCGGAGCGCGGCGAGAGCGCCGCCGACCTGGCGCGCCGCCGCGAACTCCTCGGCCTGGACCGGCCCGTCCTCACCCGCTTCTGGGAGTGGATGACCGGCCTGCCCACCGGCGACTTCGGCACGTCCGCGCGCGGCGAGCCCATCGCCGACATCCTCTCCAAGCCGCTGCCCAACACCCTGCTGCTCGGCGGGCTCGCGCTCCTGGTGACCCTCGCCCTCTCGCTCGCGCTCGGCTGCTGGGCCGCGCTCAAGCCGGGCGGTGCCACGGACCGGGCCGTCTCCGCGACCGCCACCGGGATCCTCGCGCTGCCGGAGTTCGTCGTCGCCGTCGCGCTCGTCCTGGTGTTCGCGCTCTGGACCGACCTGCTGCCCGCGGTCACCCTCACCGACGCCGACGGCTCGCCCGCCTCCTGGCGGATGCTGATCCTGCCCGTCCTCGCCCTCGCGATCCCGCAGATCGGCTGGAACGTCCGCATCGTGCGCGCCGCCCTCGCCGACGAGGCCAAGGCGCCGCACGTGGAGAGCGCCGTCATCGACGGGCTGCCCCGCCACCGCGTCTTCACCCACCACCTGCTGCCGGGCGCGCTGCCCACCATCGCCGCGGGCATCGCCACCTCCACCGGCATGCTGCTCGGCGGTGCCGTCGTGGTGGAGACCATCTTCAACTACCCGGGCATCGGCTCGGTCCTCGCGGGCGCCGTCACCGACCGCGACGGCCCCCTCGTCGCCGGCGTCGTCGCCGTCACCGGAGCCGTCATCACCGGCGTGCTGCTCCTCGCCGACCTCGTACGTTCCTGGGCTTCGGGAGGCCGAACATGACCGCGCCCCTCACCCTGGCGAAGCGGGCCGCACGCCGCCTCCCGCGCCGCGGCGTCGTCCTGCGCGTCCTGCCCGCCCTGCTGCTCGTCGCCCTCGCCTTCGCCGGGCCCTGGCTCGCGCCGCACGCCATCGACACCCCCGTCACCGCCCCCTACGCCGAACCGGGCGGGGAGGCGGCGCTCGGCGGTGACCAGCTCGGCCGCGACGTCCTGAGCCGCCTGCTCGCCGGCGGCCGCGAACTCATCGCCACCTCCCTGCTGGTGGCCGCCCTGGTGACCGGCGCCGCCGCGTTCCTCGGCGCCCTCGGCGCGCTGCGCCCCGCCGTCGGGCGCGTCGTCGAACGCTGCGCGGACATCCTCATGCTGCTGCCCGCCGTCCTCGGCATCCTGCTCATCGCGCTGTCCTGGCCGGGCGGCGGACGGTTCGCCGTCATCGCGGCCGCCGTGGTGATGGGCGTGCCCTACGCCGTACGCCTGGTCGCGGGCGCCGCCGCGCCGGTCGCCGCCTCCGGGTACATCGAGGCCGCGGCGGTCGGCGGGGAACGCCTGTGGCACCTCGTCGTACGCGAGGTCCTGCCCAATCTGCGGGCCACGCTGCTCGCCCTCTTCGGCCTGCGCTTCGTCGCCGCCGTCTACATCGTGGCGACGGCCGGTTTCCTCCAGGTGGGCCCGCAACCACCCGCCGCGGACTGGGCACTGATGATCCGCGAGAACTCCGGCGGAATCGTCCTGAACCCCTGGGCGGTCCTCGCCCCCTCCCTCGCCATCGGCCTCCTCGCCATGAGCGTCAACCTCGCGGCGTCGGCGCTGGTGCCGCGCTCCGGAAGGAGAGAGGTGACCGCGCTGTGAAGCGGGAGCCCTCCTGGGCGAAGCAAGAGCCCGTCTTCCCGGAGCGGGAGCCCGCCTCCGCGAAGCAAGAGCCCGTCTCCGCGATGCAAGAGCCCGCGATGACCCAGGGGGTCGCCTCGTGAACCACATGCCCGACTGGTATCCGAAGGGGCAGATCCCCTCCTCCGGGGCGGCGGTGCGCGTCGACGGACTGAGCGTGGCCGCCGCCGACGGACGGCTCCTCCTGGAGGGCGGCGGCATGGAGGTGCGGCCCGGCCGCGTCACCGCGCTCGTCGGGCCCTCGGGGTCCGGCAAGACCACCCTCCTGCGGGCCGTCGCCGGGGTCCTGCCGCCCGGCGCCCGGCGCACCGCGGGCACGGTCGAGGTGCTCGGCCAGGACCCCCTGGCCCTCGGCGCCGCCGACCTGCGCGCCCTGCGCCGCCACCGCCTCGCCTACCTCGGCCAGGACCCCGGCTCCGGGCTCAACCCCCGCATGAAGGTGCGCCGCCTCATCGCGGAGGTCGCCGTCGACCGCGGCGCCGAGGCCTTGCGCGCCCAGCTGGAGGAGGTACGGCTCCCTCTCGGCCAGGGGCTGGAGAACCGGCGCACGGGCGAGCTGTCCGGCGGCCAGCAGCGCCGCGTCGCCCTCGCCAGGGCCCTCGCCCGCCGCCCCGCCGTCCTCCTCCTCGACGAGCCCACCGCGGGCCTCGACCCGGAGGTGCGGGACGAGATCGCCGAACTGCTGCGGCACCTGGCGGCCCACCACCGCCTCGCGGTCGCCCTCTCCTGCCACGACACCGACCTCGTCACCCGCCTGGCGGACGACGTCGTCGACCTGTCCGCCGCCGGCGCGCCGCCCCTGCCCCTGCCCCTGCCCGCGCCCCGCCCCCGTACGGCCGAGGCCCGACCCCCCGCGGACGGCACCCCGAAGCTCGCCGTCGCCGGACTGTGCGCGTCCTTCACCCACCGCGGCCGCGCCGTCCCCGTCCTGCACGACGTCGGCCTCACCGTCACCGCCGGATCCAGCACGGGCATCGTCGGCGCCTCCGGATCCGGCAAGACCACGCTCGTACGCGCCGTCGTCGGGCTGCACCGGCCCGCCGACGGAACCGTCACGCTCGACGGCGTACGCCTGCACCCCGCCGCGCACGGCCGCACCCGCGCCCAGCGCCGCGCGCTCCAGCTCGTGCCGCAGGACCCGCTCGGCACCCTCAACCCCAGCCGGACGGTGGGCGAGACCCTCGGCCGGCCGCTGCGGCTGCACGGCCGCGCCCCGCGCGCCGAGGTCCCCGGGCGCGTCCTGGAGCTTCTGGAGAGCGTGGGCCTGCCCGCGAACTTCGCCGACCGCTACCCCCACGAACTCTCCGGTGGGCAGCGGCAGCGCGCCTCCATAGCCAGGGCGCTCGCGGCCGACCCCGACGTCCTGGTCTGCGACGAGGTCACCTCGGCCCTGGACGACAGGACCGCGGGGGCGGTGATGGACCTCCTCGAAGAGCTGCGGGAGAGCCGCGCCCTCGCCCTCGTCCTCATCAGCCACGACCTGCGGCTGGTGGCGAGCCGCACGGACGCGCTGCTGGTCCTCTCCGACGGGCGGGCCGTGGAGTCCGGCGCGACCGAGCGGATCCTCGCGGGCGTGGCGGGGGCCGCGGACGTACGTTTGCCAGGGGAGAGGCCGGTGTGACAGGTTTCCGGTCCTGAGCATGGGCATGGTGCTCCTCGTCGAAGCGCGCTTCGTGTCCCGGCGCCCGCGACCACGAGGAGACCCCGATGCCCCGCATCGAGTGGACCGAGAACGACAACACCCCCACCCAGTACGCCCGTTGGCACTCCGAAAGCGACGCGGCCGCGCCCCGCCGGGTCGTCGTCGCCGACGACCGGACGAAGGCCGACGCCGCCCACCGCCTCGCCTGCGAGGGCACCGCGCTGCTCTGGCGCGGCGACTTCCACGGCGCCCGGCAACTGCTCGCCGCCCTGGCACGCCGCGTCGACAGGAAGCCCGCGCCGCCGGGCGCCACCCCCGCCGACGGCTTCCACCTGCACCGGCGGGCCCGCGGCCACCGCGCCCGAGTGCTCGGCATGCTGCTCGTGCACCTCGACGAGGAGTACGCCCTGACGCTGCGCAGGGCGCCCGACGTCCGGGCCGCCTGCCGGGAGGCGTACGGGCCGCCCGACGGCCCGATGGTGGTCTCCCTGCGGGAACTCCTCGGCGTCATCGGCGCCCACGAATGGCGGACGAAGGGCGTGGAGGTGCCCGCCCTCGGCGGCGACCGCATCCACCCCCACTACGGCGTGTTCTCGCCGGTCAGAGGAGAGTACGTCGACCTGGTGGCGCACGCCCCGCTGCCGCCCGCCGCGCCGCGCACGGCGTTCGACATCGGCACCGGAACGGGCGTCCTCGCCGCGGTGCTCGCCCGGCGCGGGTTCGACCGGGTCGTGGCCACCGACATCAACCCGCGTGCCCTCGCCTGCGCACGCGACAACGTCCGGCGCCTCGGCCTCGACGAGCGGGTGGACGTGGTCGACACCGGGCTCTTCCCGGCGGGCCGCGCCGCGCTCGTGGTGTGCAACCCGCCGTGGCTGCCCGCCCGCCCGGCCTCCGCCGTCGAGCAGGGCGTGTACGACCAGGGCAGCGCGATGCTGCGCGGCTTCCTGGCCGGGCTCGCGGAACACCTGGAGCCGGGCGGCGAAGGCTGGCTCGTCCTCTCGGACCTGGCGGAGCACCTCCAACTGCGCTCGCGCGCCGACCTGTTGGCGCTCTTCGACGCGGCGGGCCTGCGGGTCGCCGACCGGCTCGACACCGTCCCCCGCCACCCGCGCGCCGCGGACACCACCGACCCGCTGCACGCGGCCCGCGCGGCCGAGGTCACGTCGCTGTGGAGGCTGGCGCCCCGCTGACCCCGCGGCCCTCGCTCATTCCCTGACTGGCTCCCCGGCCGACTCTCCTGCTGGGCCCCACCGTTATGGAGCAACTGCTTCAGAATGTGTTAGCGTCCTCACTCGTCAGTTATGAAGCAGTTGCTTCAAAAAGGTCTCGGCGCGTCGGAGGACGTTTCCATGCCACCTGCGGTGTACATAGTGGGGCTCGGTATCTTCACCCAGGGCACCTCGGAGTTCATGCTGTCCGGCCTGTTGCCGGGCATGGCCGACGACTTGGGGGTGTCGATCCCGGACGCCGGACTGCTCATCTCGGCCTTCGCCGTCGGCATGGTCGTCGGCGCGCCGCTGCTCGCCGTCGCCACGCTCGGCTGGCCGCGCCGCACGGCGCTCGTCTCCGTCCAGGCCGCCTTCGTCGCGGCCCACGTGGTGGGCGCCCTCGCGCCCGGCTACACCGTCCTGTTCGTCTCACGCATCGTCAGCGCCCTTGCCTACGCCGGGTATTGGGGCGTCTCCGTCGCCACCGTGGTGGCGCTCGTGCCGGCGGCGGCCAAGGCGCGGGCGATCGCCGTGGTGGGGTGCGGGCTGACGCTCGCCACCATCGTCGGCGTCCCCGCGGGCACGGTCCTCAGCCAGTACTCCGACTGGCGTGCCGCCTTCTGGGCGGTGGCCGCGGCGACCGTGGTGAGCCTGGTGGGCACGCTGCTCGTGGTCCCCGGCGGCCGCGGCGAGGGCGAGCGCCTGTCGGTCAGGGCCGAACTGCGGGGCATGGCACGGCCGCAGCTGTGGCTCTCGTACGCCATCACGGCCTTCGCCTTCGGGGCGGTCATCGTCACCTTCAGCTATCTGGCGTCACTCCTGACGGAGGTCAGCGGCGTCGCCGAGGGGTGGGTGCCCGCCATGCTCGCCCTCTTCGGCGTCGGCGGCATGGTCGGCATCGTGATCGGCGGACGCACGGCCGAGGCGCGGCCGCTGGGCACGCTCGGCGTCGGGCTCGGCGGGCTCGCCCTGTTCTCCGCGCTGCTCGCCCTCGCGGCGCACGTGACGACCGTGGTGATCGCCCTGGTCTTCCTGCTCGGCCTCGTCGGCTACGTCACCAACCCGGCGTTGCAGTCCCGGGTGTTCACCCTGGCGCCGGGCGCCCCGACGCTCGTCGGCGCGACCAACACGGCCGCGTTCAACGTCGGCAACACCGTGGCCCCGCTGCTCGGCGGCCTGACCATCGACGCCGGGTTCGGCTACGCCTCGGTGGCCTGGGTCGGGGCCGCGCTGGCCGCGGCGGGTGTCGCCGGTGTGCTGTGGGCGGCGTACCTCCAGCGCTCGGGGCCGAAGCGGGTGCCGACGCCGGGCTCTCGTACGACCGTGATCACCCGCGAGACCGCCAAGGCGGAGGCGTGAGCACCGGCGCGCGGGAGGACCTCGTCACCGGCATGACCCACCAGGGCGCCAGGTTTTGTGAGAACGTTCCAAAACGTTTACTGTAGGGCCATGGCCAGGCCACGAGAGTTCAGCGAGGACCGCGTCGTCACCGCGGCCATGGAGACGTTCTGGCGCCACGGGTACGAGGGCACCTCGACCCGGGACCTGTGCGACAGCACGGGCCTCGGCCCCTCCAGCCTCTACAACACCTTCGGCGGCAAGCGGCAGCTCTACCTCCGCGCCCTCGGGCACTACTACGACACCGCCACCGCCGAGCAGGTCGAGATCCTGCGCGGCCCCGGCCCGGCGAAGGAGCGGCTGCGCGCGATGATGCTCCACGCCCTCGACGCCGACCTCGACCCGGCGGACGCGCGCGGCTGCTTCGCGATCAATGCCGCCGTCGAGGCCGCCGGGCCCGACCCGGAGGTCAAGGAGGCGGTGCGGCGCAGCTTCGACCGGGTCGAGGACGAACTGTGCGCGGTCGTGGAGGAGGGCCGGCGGGCCGGGGAGATCCGTTCCACGGGTGACGCGCGGACGGTGGCCCGCCGGGTGCAGAGCGCCTACTACGGACTGCGCGTCCTCAGCCGCGTACACGACGACCGGGAGGTCCTGCTCGCCACGGTGGAGGGCGCGCTCGCCGATCTGTGAGGACCCGCGGCGCGCTCACGTACCGCTCACGCGTCACCCGGGTCCGTTTATCGGCTGTTGATCGCCTCGCCGGACGCTTCGCTGGTCCAAGTCCGTAGTGAACCAACGGAATTGACCGGAGGTATGTGCATGAAGATGATCCGCTCGCTCAAGAAGAAGATCACCGGAGAGAAGAGCCTGAAGGCGTACGCCTGGTACCACTGGTACTAAACCGGCGAATCGTCCCTCTGTGTTCCGTGCGTCCCGTGTCCGGCGTGCCCGAGCGGCCGCCGGGCGCGGGCCCTCCGCCCTGGGAGACCACCGATGCCCCTCTCCGGTACCGACCGGTCCGCCCGCTCCGCCCGGACCACCGTCTTCACGCCGCGGCTCGACGCCCTGCTGCGCGACCACCGCGGCGAGGACGTGTTCCGCCTGGACGCCGACACCGTGGGCGTCGCCGGGCCCGAGCTGACCGACCGGATCCTCGCCGCCCGGCCCGCCACCGAGCACGAGCGCCCGACCTTCAAGCCCCTGCACGGCCGTTCCATCCACCGCACCGAGGCGTCGCACGTCATGCGGGCCATCGGCCGCGACGTACGCGCGGCGCTGCGCGGCCCCGGGCCGGGGGACGCCGACCTCACCGGGGAGTGGCCGCACGTCGGCCACGTCCACCTGCGCGACCTGATCCTCGGCGCCGACCCCTACCGGCTGCGCATCCTCATGGACCGCACCCTGGAGCTGACGCCCAAGCTGACGTGGACGGCCATCGCCATCGGCGCCGCGCTCCCCGGCAGGCCGCGTCCGGGCGCGCCCGTGACGGAGATCGCGAGCCTGACCGCCGAGGCCGCCACCTACAGCGACCGGCGGTACGCGATGGGCCTGTACCGGCGCGCGGCGGCGCCCGTCTGCTTCACCGTCTCCACGCTCGTCGCGAGCGCGTACTGGCTCGGGGCGCCCTTCGACGACGACACCCCGAACGAGCACATCCTGTACGAGGCCATGCGCCTGCTGCCCCCCTCCTGGAACATCCTGCGCAACGCGTCCCCCGAGTACCCGGCGCTCGACGCCCGCATCGGCGCGGGCGACGACGTCCTGCTGCTGCCGCTGCTCAGCCACCGCGATCCGGCGCTCTGGGACGACCCCGACGAGTTCCGCCCCGCACGCTGGGCCGCCCTCGACCCGGACGACCACCCCGGCTACCTCCCCTTCGGCCACGCCTCCGAACGCTGCTGGGGGCGGCACATGGTCATGCCGCTGGCCGGAATGCTGCTCGACCTCCTCCGCGCCGAGGGGCTGACGGTCGACCCCCGGCAGACCACCGCAAGGGTGCCGCTCGCGGGGCTGCTCGGAGTCGACAAGGTGCGGCTCGTACGGCCGTCCTAGGGCCTGTCCGGCGGATCATGCTCGAGCAGGGGGCGCCCCCATCGCGTTGCCGCCCTCCTCCGCCTTGCATCTCGACGCACCAGACCCCGCTCACCAGCGCAGAAAGGTCACCGCCACCCAAGTACGGCCTGATCCGCCGGACAGGCCCTAGGCGGCGCCCCGGCGGGTCGGGGCGCTCTCGGTGGCCGGGCGGCGGAACAGGCCCGTCCAGAGGAACGGCTCGCCGAAGAGCGCGGACTCGGCGGGCTCGTCGCGCATGCGGCGCAGTTCGACCTCCGTCAGGTCCCCGAAGATGTGCCGCAGCGCCCGGTCGTCGTAGGCGATGCCGCCGTGCAGGGCGGACTGCCGGTAGAACTCCGCGTCCGGCAGTTCGGAGCCCATGCCCCCCGCGCCGGCCGCGAAGCAGGTGAGGGCGAAGTGGCCGCCGGGGGCGAGGACGCGGCCCAGGAGGGCGAGGTAGCTGACGCGGCGGTGCGGCGGCAGGTGGTGGAAGCAGCCCGAGTCGTAGACCAGGTCGTACGGACCGGCCAACTCGCCCTGCGTGAGGGCGAAGGCGTCGCCCTGGTGGAACCGTACGGCGGCCCCCGTCGAGCGGGCGCGGTCCTGGCCCCAGGCGAGCGCGGCCGGTGACAGGTCGACGGCGTCCACCTCGAAGCCGAGCGAGGCGAGATGGAGGGCGTTGCGGCCGGGCCCGCAGCCGAGGTCGAGCGCGCGGCCCGGTGCGATGAGGCCCCGCTCGGCGTACGAGACGAGGTTTTCGTCCGGCTTCGCCACGAAGAACGGCACGGGCCTGGAGCGGTCGGCGTAGAAGTCGTCCCACCAGGCCGCGCCGCCGGCCGTCCAGCGGTCGGCCTCCGGTGCGAACAGGCCGTCCAGGAGGTTCAGCACGTCGTCGGTCGTGCGGATGTCGCGATCCATCAACTCCCCTTTTCCGAGGGGGCGATGGTAGGGCGGGGACCGATGAAAGCCCAGGTCGGGCCGGGTGCGAGACATGCTGTGCGGGGCCGTTCACGGGCATCCGGCGGGCCCGTGCGCGGATGCCGGACGACTCCCTCCGCCCCCCGGCGCAAGAAGCGCCCGCACCCCCTGCGAGAGGCCGCACGGGGCCTTCCAGGGGCGCCGCCGGACGGGATTTTCCCGCCCGGTCCCACAACGTGTTCACGCGGAGTATCCCCAGAAGTAATCCCAGCTGGTTGGATGTGCGGGCGCCGGATCAACGGTCACTTCCGGCCACCCGGAACAGGCTGCAACAGCCCCCCACCGTCAGGAGTTTCAGTGCCGCACTCAGCGCCGCGCAGGACCCGGGCGGCGGCGATCACCGCCGTGCTCGCCGCCGCCACGCTCGCCGCCGTCACCCCGTCCGCGACCGCCGCCGACGCCTCCGCCGCGACGCCCTCGCTCAAGGTGCTCACGTACAACACGTTCCTGTTCAGCAAGACGCTCTACCCGAACTGGGGCCAGGACCACCGCGCCAAGGCCATACCGGCGGCGGACTTCTTCCAGGGGCAGGACGTCGTCGTCCTCCAGGAGGCGTTCGACAACTCCTCGTCCGAGGCGCTGCTGGCCGGGGCCAAGAGCCGCTACCCGTACCAGACCCCGGTGATGGGCCGCGGCAAGAGCGGCTGGGACGCCACCGGCGGCGCCTACTCCTCGGTGACACCGGAGGACGGCGGCGTGACGGTCCTCAGCAAGTGGCCGGTCGTGCGCAAGGAGCAGTACGTCTACAAGGACGCGTGCGGCGCCGACTCGTACTCCAACAAGGGCTTCGTCTACGCCGTGCTGGACGTGAACGGCACCAGGGCGCACGTGGTGGGGACGCACGCCCAGTCCACCGACCCGGGCTGCGGCAGCGGCGAGGCGGCCGCCACGCGCGCGAAGCAGTTCAAGGAGATGGACGCCTTCCTCGACGCCAAGAACATCCCGGCCGCCGAACAGGTCATCGTGGCGGGCGACTTCAACGTCGACTCGCACAGCGCCGAGTACGCCTCGATGCTCGCCGACGGAGGCCTCGCCCCCGCCGACGCCCGCACCGGCCACCCGTACTCCTTCGACACCCGGGACAACTCGATCGCCTCCGAGCGCTACCCCGACGACCCGCGCGAGGACCTCGACTACGTCCTGCACCGCAAGGGCCACGCACGCCCCGCCACCTGGCACAACGACGTGATCAAGGAACAGAGCGCGCCCTGGACGGTCTCCAGCTGGGGCAAGAAGTACACGTACACGAACCTGTCGGACCACTACCCCGTGACGGGGTCCTAGTACGTCGGCCGCTACCTGTGCCAGGGCCCGGTCACGGCGAACGTCGTGCCGGGCGTGTAGCAGTTGACGTACATCGTGGCGTGGTCGGGGGAGAAGGCGACGCCCGCGAACTCGCCCCACTCGGGCTTCTCGGGGGTGCCGATGTTCTGGCGGTTGCCGGCCATCGGGTAGACCTCGCCGCGCCGGGTCACGCCGTAGACGTGCTGGGCGCCGTCGCCGTCCTCGCAGACCATCAGGCCGCCGGTGGGTGCGAGGCAGATGTTGTCGGGGGACTCGCCGGGCAGCTGGATGTCCGTGCTCGGGCCGAAGACGATCACCAGGGTGAGGCGGCGCGCGGCCGGGTCGTACCGCCAGATCTGGCCGAAGTGGTCGCCCGCCGAGCCCTCCGCCTTGCGCGCGAAGGACGACACGAAGTAGACGGACGAACCACCCCAGTAGCAGCCCTCCAGCTTCTGCGCGTGCGTGATGCCCTTCGGGCCGAAGTCCTGGTGGCGGATGGGCGTCTGGGTGGCCAGCGGGTCCGGTACGTCGACCCACTCGACACCGTCGAAGCTCGCGCCCGTCTTCTGGATCGAGGACAGGTCCGGTACGCCCGGCACGCGCATCGCCTGGAGTCTGCCGCCCGCGCGCAGCGAACCGCGGCCGCCCCCGGGCTTCTTGGGCAGGAAGCGGTAGAAGAGGCCGAAGGGCTTCTGGAAGGCGTCCTCGGTCTCGTAGACGATGCCGCGCCCGGGGTCGACGGCGACCGCCTCGTGCTGGAAGCGGCCCATCGCGGTGAGCGGTACGGCGCCGGTGCGGCGCGGGTCCACCGGGTCGACCTCGAAGACGAAGCCGTGGTCCTTGGTGTAGCCGTTCGTGCCGGCCTTGTCCTCGGTCTCCTCGCAGGTGAGCCAGGTGCCCCAAGGGGTCGGCCCGCCCGCGCAGTTCACGGCGGTCCCGGCGATCGCCACGCGCTCGTCCAGGACGTCGTTCCGCCGGTCGAGCGCGAGCGCCGTGCAGCCGCCCTTGGCGGCCGGGTCGTACGTGAGTTCGCCGACCGTCGGCACGCCGATCTTGGCGGTGACGCGGTTCTCGTGGTTGCGCACGAGGTGGACACCGCCGTGCTTGCCGCGGAAGGCGGCCATGCCGTCGTGGTTGCTGGGCACCTTGCCCTCACCCGAACGGAGGTTCTCACCCTCGCGCGAGAGGACCCGGTAGCGGAAACCTTTCGGCAGATCGAGCAGGCCCTTGGGGTCGGGGACGAGGGGGCCGTAACCGGCCCGCCCGTGGGCGGCGGCCGTCCCCGCGAACAGCTCGGAGAGAGCGCCCGTGAAGGCGATTCCCGCGCCCACGGCACCGGTGCGGGCGAGAACCTGACGTCGAGTGGCAGACATGATGGGCAACCTCCTGCTGGCGGACAGGAATGTGACCGGATGTGTGTACCATGCGCCCTGACTAGTGCACGAGACCCTTGGCATCCCGGGCGAGCGCCGTGAGCCGCGAGATCGCCCGGAAGTACTTCTTCCGGTATCCGCCGTTCAGCATCTCCTCGCTGAACAGTTGGTCGAAGGGCACACCGGAGGCCAGTACCGGCACCTCCCGGTCGTACAGCCGGTCGGCGAGCACCACGAGCCGCAGCGCGGTCGACTGGTCCGGCACCGGCGTCACCTCGGTGAGGCAGACGGCCGCGATCCCGTCGGTCAGCGCGCCGTAGCGGCTGGGGTGGACCTTGGCCAGGTGCGCGAGCAGATGCGGGAAGTCGTCGAGCGAGGCGCCCTCGGCCGCGTACGCCGCCTTGGTGACCTGCTCCTGCGAGTACGGCTCCGGAGCCTGGGGCAGACCCCGGTGGCGATAGTCCTCGCCGTCGATGCGCAACGCCTTGAAGTGCGCGGAAAGACCCTGGATCTCCCGCATGAAGTCGGTGGCGGCGAAGCGGCCCTCGCCGAGCTTGCCCGGCAGCGTGTTCGAGGTCGCGGCCAGCGCCACGCCCTGCTCGACCAGCTTCGACAGGAGCGAGGACACCAGCACGGTGTCACCGGGGTCGTCGAGTTCGAATTCGTCGATGCAGAGCAGCCGGTGGTCGCTGAGCGTGCGCACCGTCTGCTGGAAGCCGAGGGCGCCGACCAGGTTCGTCAGCTCGACGAACGTGCCGAACGCCTTCTGCTCGGGCGCCGCGGGCGTCGCGTGCCAGAGGGAGGCGAGGAGGTGGGTCTTGCCGACGCCGTAGCCGCCGTCGAGATAGACGCCGCGCGGCCCGGTCGGGGCCGGGGCCTTCTTCTGGAACCAGCGCTTCCTGCCCGCGCCGGAGGCGTGCGCTCCGCCGAGACCCGCCGCGAACCCGCTCAGGACGCGGACCGCCTCGGTCTGACTCGGCTGGTTCGGGTCCGGGATGTACGTATCGAAGCGGACCGAGTCGAAGCGCGGCGGCGGCACCATCTCGGCGACCAGACGGTCGGCGGGGACGTGGGGCTCGCGGGCGCACAGGGACAGCGGAGCGACTTCGGCTATGGGGCCGGGCCCATGGGCTGCGGTGGAGGACGACACGGTTCCCCACCTTAAGGGGCGTGCAAGACTGCGGATATGCGACGCCTGTTCCCTGTGACCGACCAGACAACCGAGACGAACGCCGCGGACGGACGTGGCGCGAGCACCGAGGCCGCACGGGAGTGGAGCCTCGACGAACTGGCCGAGGCCTACGCCTACCCGGCCGAGACCGCCGCGGGGACGGCCACCTGGCTGCGCGCCAACATGGTGTCCACGCTCGACGGCGCCGCCCAGCACGACGGCCGCTCCCGGCCGATCTCCAACGACACCGACATGCGGATCTTCGGCACCCTGCGCGGGCTCGCCGACGTCGTGGTGGTGGGGGCCGAGACGGTCCGTCTTGAGGGCTATCGTCCGGCACGCGCGCGTGAGGCCTTCGCCGAGCGCAGGGCCGCCGCCGGGCAGACCCCGGCGCCCGCCATCGCGGTCGTCAGTGCGAGCCTCGACCTGGACTTCTCGCTTCCGCTTTTCGCCGAGCCGCCGACCCCGACGCTCGTGGTGACCGGGGCCGCCGCGCCCGCCGACAGGATCGCGGCGGCCGAGCGGGCGGGCGCCGTCGTGGTGATCGCGGGCGAGGGCGCGACCGTGGACCCCGCGCGCGTGGCGCCCGCCCTGGCCGAACGCGGGCTCACCCGGCTGCTCACCGAGGGCGGTCCGCGCCTGCTCGGGCAGCTCGTGGCCGCCAAGGCGCTGGACGAGCTGTGTCTGACGGTCTCGCCGATGCTCACCGCGGGGGACGCGCAGCGGATCGCGGGCGGGCACGCGCTCGCGACGCCCGATGAATTCGTACTGACGTCCGTACTGGAGGAGGCCGGGTTCCTCTTCACCCGATACCGTCGTAGCTGACAATCGGCGGAATCACCCGTTCCGTTTGGCTTCCGCTGGGCACACTAGATCTCGCAGACCCCGTGCGGCCACGGGGCAGGATGGTTTCCGCACGGGCCTCAGTACGGCCTACGGAGGAGAAGGGCGCCTGTCGTGTTCACAAGCGTATTGATGATCGAGAAGGCCCTGACGTCCGCCGACGTGGAGTTCGTCACCACCTTGCACGGGGACGAGCCGGTCACCTTCCACGTGCTGCTCCAGCCCCGGGGCGATCAGGCGGACCGCCTGCTGCGAGCCATCGACGACGTCGCCCTGGGGGAGCTGGACGAGGCGGCGCGCGAAGGAGAGACCCCCGAGGGCAAGGACGCGGCGGCCCTCGGCGAGCAGGCGCTGAGCGTCTCGCTGACAGCGCTGCACGCGGCGGGCTGCGCGGCGCAGGGGCGGCTCATCCAGGACCACCCGCTGGACGCGCTCCAGGCGCTGGTGGACGACGTGGGCGCCGACGAGGTGATCGTGCTGACCGATCCCCACTACGTGGAGGAGTTCTTCCACCGGGACTGGGCCTCGCGGGCGCGGCACAAGGTCGGGGTGCCGGTTCTCAAGCTCTTCTCGCACAGCGAGGCGTGACGCTGCCCGCTGTGGGTGGGCGGTTCTTTGTTGTGCGGGGTCGCTGCCGCTGGGGGGCGGGTCTCTGTCGTGCGGGTTTGTTCGTGGCTGGGCGCGCAGTTCCCCGCGCCCCTTTGGGGCGCATCCCTGCGGGCGCTTTACCGCGGGGCGCTTAGGCTGGGGCCGTTCACACCGTACGAACGCGACACCGTCGCACCACCAGGGGAGACACACGCATGGCACCCGGCCTGCCCCAGTCCATGGCCGACATGGACCGACCGCACTTCATCGGCATCGGCGGCGCCGGAATGTCGGGCATCGCCAAGATCCTGGCCCAGCGCGGCGCCAAGGTCGCGGGCAGCGACGCCCGGGAGTCCGCCACGGCCGACGCGCTGCGCGCGCTCGGCGTCACGGTCCACATCGGGCACGACGCCGCGCACCTCGCCTCCGACGCGACCTGCGTCGTCGTCTCCTCCGCGATCCGCGCCGACAACCCCGAGCTGGCCCGCGCCGCCGAGCTGGGCATCCCCGTCGTCCACCGCTCGGACGCCCTGGCCTCCCTGATGGACGGCCGGCGCCCGATCGCCGTGGCCGGTACGCACGGCAAGACCACGACGACGTCGATGCTCGCCGTCACGCTCGCCACCCTCGGCCTCGACCCGTCGTACGCGATCGGCGGCGACCTGGACGTGCCCGGCTCGAACGCGCTGCACGGCGAGGGCGACATCTTCGTCGCCGAGGCGGATGAAAGCGACCGCAGCTTCCACAAGTACGCGCCCGAGGTCGCCATCGTCCTCAACGTGGAGCTGGACCACCACGCCAACTACGCCTCGATGGACGAGATCTACGAATCCTTCGAGATCTTCGCGGGCAAGGTCGTCCCCGGGGGCACCCTGGTGATCTCCGCGGACCAGCACGGCGCGGTCGAGCTGACCAAGCGCCTGCGGGACCTCGGACAGCTGAAGGTCGTCACGTACGGCGAGTCCGAGGGCGCCGACCTGCGCATCCACAAGATCACAGCGCGTGGTCTGACCAGCGAGGTCACCGTCGTGCTGAACGGCAAGTTCCTCACCTTCCAGGTCTCGGTGCCCGGCCGCCACTACGCGAACAACGCGGTCGCCGCCCTCGCCGCGGGCATCGCCCTCGGCATCCCGGCGCACAACCTCGCCTCCGCGCTCGGCTCCTACACGGGCGTCAAGCGCCGTCTCCAGCTCAAGGGCGAGGCCGCGGGCGTCCAGGTCATCGACTCCTACGCCCACCACCCCACCGAGATGACGGCCGACCTGGAGGCGATGCGCTCCGCCGCCGGCGACTCCCGCATCCTCGTCCTCTTCCAGCCCCACCTCTTCTCGCGCACCCAGGAACTGGGCACCGAGATGGGCCAGGCCCTCGCCCTCGCCGACTCCTCCGTGGTCCTCGACATCTACCCGGCCCGCGAGGACCCGATCCCCGGCATCACCAGCGCCCTGATCATCGACGCGGCCCGCGCGGCGGGCGCCGAGGTGGCGGCCGCCCCGGACAAGGACGCGGCGGTCGCGGCGATCGCGGGAATGGCCGGGCCCGGCGATCTCGTTCTCACCATGGGAGCGGGCGACGTCACGGACCTCGGCCCGCGGATCCTGGCCGAACTGTCCAAGTGAAGGGGACCCCACCCATGTCGTACGACGTCGAGAAGCCGGACGAGCAGTGGCGCGCGGAGCTGACCCCCGCCGAGTACGCGGTACTGCGCCAGGCCGGCACGGAACCGGCCTTCGTGGGTGAGTACACGGACACCAGGACGAAGGGCGTCTACTCCTGTCGCGCGTGCGGGGCGGAGCTGTTCACCTCGGCGGAGAAGTTCGAGTCGCACTGCGGCTGGCCGAGCTTCTTCGACCCGAAGGACACCGACGCGGTCGAACTGATCCAGGACACCTCGCACGGCATGGTCCGCACCGAGGTGCGATGCGCGCGCTGCGGATCGCACCTCGGCCACGTCTTCGAGGGTGAGGGTTACCCCACCCCCACCGACCAGCGGTACTGCATCAACAGCATCTCGCTGCGGCTCACGCCGGACGAGGGCTGAGCCGGCCCGGGGACGGGCTTCAGAACGTCAGCTTCCAGCTGTTGATGTAGCCCGTGTCCTGGGCCGCCACGTCCTGGACGCGGAGTTTCCAGGCGCCGTTCGCGGTCTCGCTGGACGCGTCCACCGTGTACGTCGCGATGATGTTGTCCGCCGAGTCGTCGCCGCTGGAGTTCTTCAGGCGGTACGCGCTGCCGTCGGGGGCCAGGAGGTCGACGACGACGTCGCCGCGCCAGGTGTGGCGGATGTCGACGTCCACCTTGAGGGTGGCCGGGGCGTTGCCCGTGCGGCCGGTCACGTTCACGGTGGAGGTCACCGCGGCGCCGTTGTCCGGGATGGTGACGTCGGTGGTGTTCTCGTAGCTGTCACCGGGCGGGACCGGCGTGTCCGTGCCGAGCTTCCACACCGCATGGGCGATGGCGTCGCTGTTGCGGTCGAGCGCGGTGTCGTTGATGTTCGCCGTGGTGTCGCAGGACGAGTGGTAGCAGCGGTCGAAGGCCTGGCCGGCCGTGCCGCCCCACTTCTGCGCCTGGGCGCTGGTCTTGGCGCGCGAGGCCCCGCTGAACAGGCCGCCGACCGGGATGCCGACGCTCTTGAACGGGGCGTGGTCGGAGCGGCCGTCGCCCTCGGTCTCGATCTCCGTCGGGATGTTCAGACCCGCGTAGTAGTCCTTGAAGGTCTTCTCAATGGTGGGGTCGTCGTCGTAGACGAAGTAGCCGGCGTTCGGCGAGCCGATCATGTCGAAGTTCAGATAGCCGGTGACCTTCGACCGCTCGGCGGCGGGGAGGGTGTTCACGTAGTGGCGGGAGCCGACCAGGCCGACCTCCTCGGCGCCCCACCACGCGAACCGCAGGTGCTTCGTCGGCTTCAGCTGCGCGCGGGAGACCGCGAGCGCGGTCTCCAGGACGCCCGCCGAGCCCGAGGCGTTGTCGTTGATGCCGGCTCCCGAGGAGACGCTGTCGAGGTGGGCGCCCGCCATCAGGACCTTGTCGGGGTCGCCGCCCGGCCAGTCCGCGACCAGGTTGTAGCCGGTGGCACCACCGGACGTGAACTGCTGGACGGTGGTGGTGAATCCGGCCGCGTCCAGCTTTCCCTTCACGTAGTCGATGGAGGCCTTGTAGCCGGGGCGGCCGTGCGCGCGATTGCCGCCGTTGGCCGAGGCTATGGACTGGAACTGGGAGAGGTGCGCCTTGACGTTGGCGAGCGGGATGTCGGGCGCCGCGAGTGCCGGGGCGGGGGCCGAGGGCGCCGAGGGTGCCGAGGGTGCCGCGAGGGCCGTGGGCGCGGCGGCGGCGAGCAGGCCGGCCGCGGCGAAGGCGGCTATGCCCGCGGTCGTGCGTCTCGCAGTCGTGCGTCTCGCGGTGGTGCGTCTCAGGGTGCGGGGCAGCGCGGTGGGGCTGGAGAGTCTCATGTGGGGCTCCGAATTCCGAACAGCGAAGGGGACGGAACGTGCGAGACGCCCCGCGACGCGGGTGCCGCGGGGCGCCTTTGGAGCTGTGCGTTGCCTGATGTTGAGGGCGCGACGATCTGCCGTCAAGAGCGGAAACCGGTCAGAATACGGTCAGCCATGTTCGTATAGCGGACGCCTCTCCGGCGGCGTCCGGCCTCAGAAGAAGACCCCGCACCTCAACAGCACATTCGCGTACGGCCGCGCCTCGCCCGTCCGGACCACCAGCCGCGCCTGCGCCGAGAGGCGTTTCAGCTCCTCGTGCGGGACCAGCTCCAGCGCGGGGATGCTCTCCCGCAGCAGCCGCGCCGCCCGCGGGTTCGCCTCCCCGACCTCCCGTGCCGCCGTCGCGCCCTCCACCACCAGCTCGGCGAGCAGACCGTCGAGGACCTCCGCGAAGGCGGGGACCCCGGCGCGGAACGCCAGATCCACCACGCGCGGGCCCGCCGGGATCGGCATGCCCGCGTCGCAGACCAGGACCGTGTGCCCGTGGCCCAACTCGGCCAGCGCGCCCGCCAGATGACGGTTCAGGATGCCCGACTTCCTCACCGGGACGAGACCTCGGGAACGGCCTTGGCAAGCTCCGACGCCGTGGGGTAGGAGCCCTGCGCGCCCTTGCGGGTGACCGCCGCCGCGCCCACGCGGACCGCGTAGGCGGCCGCCGTCGCGAGATCCTCGCCGAGGCCGAGGCGCCAGCCGAGCGCCGCGGTGAAGGCGTCGCCCGCTCCCGTCGTGTCCACCGCGTCGACCTTCGGGCTCGGGACCCGGACGGCGTCGGAGCCGTCCGCGGTGAGCGCGCCCGCCGAACCCAGCGTGATCACCACCGACCGGGGCCCGAGCGCGAGCAGCCCGCGCGCCCACTCCTCCGGGGCGTCTCCCGCGTCCTCGCCGAGGATCACGCGCGCCTCGTGCTCGTTGACCACCAACGGGTCGCAGGCGGCGAGCACCTCGGCGGGCAGCGGCGCGGGCGGCGAGGGGTTCAGGACGAAGCGGGCGCCGGGCCGCAGCGTGCGGACGACCTCGGCGACCGTGTCCAGGGGGATCTCCAGCTGGCTGGAGACCACCCGCGCCGCCGCCAGGAGACCGCTCGCGGCGCGGATGTCCTCCGGAGTCAGGCGGGCGTTGGCACCCGGCGACACCACGATGCTGTTGTCGCCCGACGGGTCGACCGTGATCAGCGCGACGCCGGTGGGCGCGCCGCCCACCAGGACGCCGGCGGTGTCCACCCCGGCCGCGCGCTGCGCGTCCAGCAGGAGCGTGCCGTGCGCGTCGTCGCCCACCCGGGCGAGCAGCGCCGTGCGCGCGCCGAGCCGGGCGGCGGCCACCGCCTGGTTGCCGCCCTTGCCGCCCGGATGGACGGCGAGGTCCGAGCCGAGCACGGTCTCGCCCGGCGCGGGGCGGCGCTCCACCCCGACCACCAGATCGGCGTTGGCGGAACCCACGACGAGCAGTTCGAGGTCCGGGTCGCCCGTGCTGCCGGCGTTGTTGTCGTTCATGTGCTGCTTCCTGCTTTCGTACGGTGATGAGGCGAGGCGGTCGGTGAGGCGAGGGCAGTCGGTGAGGCGAGGGCGGTCAGGAGAAATTCTTCACGTTCTTCGACGTGACGACCTTCACCGGCACCTTCACCATCTCCCGCACCTCCTTGCCCCGCGCCGCCCGCACCGCGTTGCGTACGGCGATCCTGCCCAGCTCCCTGGGCTGCTGCGCCACGGAGGCGTACAGCGTGCCCGCCTCGACCGCCTTGAGGCCGTCGGGGGTCCCGTCGAAGCCGACCACCGGGACGGACGTCCCCGCCTTGGCGCCGAGCGCCTTGACCGCGCCGAGCGCCATCTCGTCGTTCTCGGCGAAGACGCCGTTCACGCCCTGGTTGGACTGGAGGAGGTTCGTCATGACGTCCAGGCCCTTGGTGCGGTCGAAGTCGGCGGGCTGCCTGGCGACGACCTTGATACCCGGGTACGCCTTGATGCCCTCGGCGAAACCCTGCCCGCGCTCGCGGCTCGCCGAGGTGCCCGGCGTGCCCTGGAGGACGACGACCTTGCCCTTGCCGCCCAGCTTCCCGGCGAGGGCCTTCGCCGCGAGCCTGCCGCCCGCCACGTTGTCGGAGGCGACGAGCGTGGCGGTCTTCGCCTTGTTCACCCCGCGGTCGGCCGCCACCACCGGGATGTCCTGCTTGTTCGCGCCGCGCACGGCCGGACCCGCCGCGTCGGAGTCCACCGGGTTGACGATGATCGACTTCACGCCCTCGCCGGTGAAGTTCTGGAGCTGGTTCGACTGCTGGGACGCGTCGTTCTGCGCGTCGGTCACGGTCAGGTCGACGCCCGCCTTGTCGGCCTCCGCCTGCGCGCCCTCCTTCATCTGTACGAAGAAGGGGTTGTTGAGGGTGGAGAGCGACATGCCGACCTTCGTCGAGGTGCCCGAGGTGCCCGAGTTGAAGAAGGAGACGGCACCGATCACCGCCGCGACGACCACCGCGGCCACCGCGTACTTCGCCGCCTGCGGCCCCTTGCCCCGTATGCCTCCGGACGCGCCCGAGGAGGCTCCCGGAGTCGCCCCGGCCCGGCGGCGCAGCGTGTCCAGCAGGACCGCGAGCGCGATGACGACACCGATCACGACCTGCTGCCAGAAGGCCGACACCGAGAGGAGGTTGAGGCCGTTGCGCAGCACCGCGAGGATCAGCGCTCCGACGAGCGTGCCGGACGCCTTGCCGACGCCGCCCGCGAGGCTCGCGCCGCCGATGACGACCGCGGCGATCGCGTCGAGTTCGTACCCCTGAGCGGCCTGCGGCTGCGCGGAGACCAGGCGGGAGGCGAGCACGATGCCCGCGACGGCCGCGAAGAGACCGGAGAGCGCGTAGATGACCAGCTTCTGGCGCTTGACGCGCAGGCCCGAGAGGCGGGCCGCCTCTTCGTTGCCGCCGATCGCGTACATGGAACGGCCGATGAACGTACGGCCGAGGACGACGGCCGTCACCAGGCCCATCACGACCATCACGATCACCGGGACCGGCAGCCAGTCGCCCACCGTGTCACCGAGGTGCGAGACCGAGTCGGGGAACGGGATCGGGCTGCCCTGCGAGATCACCAGCGAGAGGCCGCGGGCCACCGACAGCATCGCGAGCGTCGCGATGAACGGCGGGAGCTTCCCGTACGAGACGAGCAGGCCGTTGACGAACCCGCACGCCATGCCGGTGCCGACGGCGAGGACGACCGCGAGCCAGACCGGCAGCCCCTCCGAAGTCGCCGACCAAGCAAGGACGGTGGCCGACAGCGCGGCCACCGAACCGACCGAGAGGTCGATGCCGGCCGACACGATCACGAACGTCACGCCGAACGCGAGGATCGCCGTCACAGCGGCCTGCACACCGACGTTCAGCAGGTTCTGCGTGGTGAGGAAGTCGCCGGAGAGCAGCGACATCGCCACGACCAGGACGATCAGGGCGCTCAGCGCGCCGTTGTCGAGCAGGACGCGGCGGAGCGTGGCCGCGCCACTCGCGCCGCCCGCGTCACGCTTCACGGTTTCAGTGGCCACGGGAGCCCTCCGCTTCTTCTTCGTCGTTCCGTACGTTCGTGTCGTGCGTCGTGTCGCGCGTCGTGTCGTGCGTGGTGTCGACCGGGGCCGCCGTGCTGACGGCGAGCGCCATCACCGCGTCCTGGGTCGCCTCGTCGCGGTGCAGCTCACCGGCGATCCGGCCCTGCGCCATGACCAGGACCCGATCGCTCATGCCGAGCACCTCGGGCAGATCGCTGGAGATCATCAGGACCGCGTGCCCGGCGGCCGTCAGTTCGTTGATCAGCTGGTAGATCTCGACCTTCGCGCCCACGTCGATGCCGCGCGTCGGCTCGTCGAGGATCAGCACCTTGACGTCCGCGAGCAGCCACTTGCCGATGACGACCTTCTGCTGGTTGCCGCCGGACAGCGTGCGCACGTGCTGGCCGAGCCCGGCCATGCGCACCTTCAACTGCTCGGCGATCCGGGCGGCGTCCCGCGCCTGCCCCTTGAGGTCCACCAGACCGGCCCGGGTCGCCGAACGCAGCGTCACCAGGCCGAGGTTCTCCCGCACGGACGCGTCAAGGACGAGACCCTGGCCCTTGCGGTCCTCCGGTACGAGGCCGATGCCCGCGCCCATCGCGGCGTTCACGTCGTGCCGGGGCAGCCGCTCGCCGCGCACGCCGACGCTGCCCGCGTCGTAGGGATCGGCGCCGAAGACCGCCCGCGCCACCTCGGTGCGGCCCGCGCCGACGAGCCCCGCGAGGCCGACGACCTCACCGGCCCGCACCTCGAAACTGACGTCGTGGAAGACGCCGTCGCGGGTGAGGCCCTCGACGGACAGCAACGGCGGTCCCGTCTCGGGCCGTTCGCGCGGGTACTGCTGCTCGATGCTGCGCCCCACCATGAGGCGTACGAGTTCCTCCTCCGGGGTGGAGGCAGGCACCTGCTGGACGCTGCGGCCGTCCCGCAGCACGGTGACGCGGTCGCCGAGCGCGGCGATCTCCTCCAGGTGGTGGGTGATGAAGACGATGCCGACGCCGTCCTCGCGCAGCGTGCGCACGATGGCGAAGAGCTTGTCGACCTCCTCGGAGGTGAGCACGGCCGTCGGCTCGTCCATGATGAGCACGCGCGCGTCCAGGCTCAGCGCCTTGGCGATCTCGACCATCTGGAGCCGCGCGATGCCCAGTTCGCGCACCTTGGCGCGCGGCGACACCCGGACGCCGACCCGCTTCAGCAGCGTCTCGGCGTCCGCCTCCATCCGCTTCCGGTCGATCATGCCGAAACGCCGCGGCTGGCGTCCCAGGAAGATGTTCTCGGCGACCGTCAGATCCGGTACGAGGTTGAACTCCTGGTAGATGGTGGCGATGCCGAGCCGCTCGGCGTCCTGCGCGCCGTTGATGCGCACCTCGCGCCCCTCGGCGAGGATGCGGCCGCTGTCGGGGCGGTAGGCGCCGGAGAGCATCTTGATGAGGGTGCTCTTGCCCGCGCCGTTCTCGCCCAGCAGGACGTGCACCTCTCCGCGCCGCAGATCGAAGTCGACGGCGTCGAGCGCGACGACGCCGGGGAACGTCTTGCGGATGCCTTCGATGCGCAGCAGTTCGTCCGCGTGGGTCACGGCTTGCTCCTTTGCGTGCTCGGGTCCGTGTCCGCCCGCTCGCCCGGCTGCGTACGCCGGGCGGCGGGTTCGCCGCAGGAGCGCCGGACGACGAGGCGGGCGGGCAGGGTCACGGACCGCGGGCTCCTGCCCTCGATCCGGTCGATCAGCGCCTGTACGGCGGCCCGGCCGAGGTCGGCGGTCGGCTGGGCGATCGCGGTGACCGGCGGGTCGGTGTGCACGAACCAGGGGATGTCGTCGAAGGCCGCGAGCCCGATGTCGTGCGGGACGCGCAGGCCGTGCGCGCGGATCGCGTCGAGGGCGCCGAGCGCCATCAGGTTGTCGGCCGCGAAGACGACTTCGGGCGGCTCGGGCAGGGCGAGGAAGCGTTCGGTGGCGCGGCGGCCGCTGTCGGCCTGGAAGTCGCCCTGGCCGATGTAGGCGTCGGGCAGGGCGATGCCGTGCTCGCGCAGCGCGTCACGGAAGGCCTCGACGCGCTCGCTGCCGGTCGTGGTGGCGGCCGGCCCCGCGATGATGGCGAGTCTGCGGTGACCGAGGCCGTGCAGATGGGCGACGAGGTCGCGCACGGCCTGCCGCCCGTCGGAGCGGACGACGGGCACCTCCACGCCGGGGATCCACCGGTCCACGAAGACCATCGGCGTTCCGGCCCGTACGGCGTCGAGCATCAGCGGCGAGCCGCCGTCGGTGGGGGAGACGAGCAGCCCGTCGATCCGCCGGTCGAGCAGCGTCCGCACATGGTGGTCCTGTAGCTCGGGCCGTTCGTCGGCGTTGCCGATGATCACGCTGTAGCCGAGCGCGCGGGCCGCCTCCTCGACGGAGCGCGCCAGCTCCGTGAAGTACGGGTTGAGCACGTCGCTGATGACGAGCCCGAGGGTGCGGGTCTGGTCGGTGCGCAGGGACCGGGCTACGGCGTTGGGCCGGTAGCCGAGCGCCTCGACGGCGGCCAGCACGCGGGCGCGGGCCGCGGGGCTGACCGAGGGGTGACTGTTCACCACCCGCGACACGGTGGCGACGGAGACGCCCGCCTCGGCGGCGACGTCCTTGATGCTCACGGAGCCCGAGCTTGCGGCCATCGTCGGTCCACCTCCTTGTGGAATCGATTACACGGAGGATTGGAAACGATTACACGAGGGTGTGGCAAGGGGGTGGAGGGGGCGGTGGGGGGAGTGAGATCTGATCGTGATGAAGCGGGGAGGGGCGGGCCGGCGGCTCAGGCCGACCGGAAGGGGACCGTCAGCCAAGGGCTGTCCGGGTCCGAGGTCAGGGCGCGGTGCGCGTGCAGGACGTCCGTGTACCAGGAGCCGAACGACTCGTCGTCGAAGTGGAGGCAGCGGCCCAGGATGTAGCCCGCGGAGAACTCTTCCCACGAGGCGTAAGCGGCCCGCGCGGCATGCGAGGTCCGCTCGACGGCCGTACGCAGCTCCGCCTCGGTCGCGTACCGGGCACCCCGCCCCCAGCGGGCCATCTTGGAGGCGCGGCCGATGTCCCACGCCGCGACCGTGCGGACGAAACCGTCGGGCGGCAGCAGCTCGTCGGCGCGGAAGCGGGCCTCGTAGCGCAGGATCTTCCCGACCAGGCCGCGCATGGCGGTGACGAAGTCGTCCAGCTCGGGGTCGTCGCCCGGGCGGTGCGGGGTGTCCGGGCCGCCCGTCTCCACGACGCGGTTGCGCAGCGTCACCTCGACGCACTCCCGCCACCGCTCCGGGTCGAGGCGCCCCCCGACCTCGGCCAGCACCGCGAGGCGGGCGCCGAGGACGAAGTCCCAGTACCAGGGGCTGACTTCGCGCGTCAGCAGGCGCTCCTGGACGGCCAGCCAGTCCGCTCGGCCGGCCACTCCCCAGGACTCCGCAAGGCGGTCCACCTCGTTGCGGTGGCCCGCCCCGTGCCAGTCGAGCGTGTTCCACGGGTCGCCGTTGGCGAAGCACAGGTGCGCGCCGCAGGCCAGGCCGTGCAGCAGCGGGCCCGGCTCGGGCGCCCCCGTGCGGCGGGTCTCGATGCGGTCGCCGAGGCCGCCGGCACGGTGGTGGCGCTCGTGCAGGTCGGCCCAGACCTGCCGCTCCTCGTCGGTGGTGAGGTAGTACTGCTCGCACGGCGTCGCCGCGTTGACCACCAGGAAGTCCACGTCGTCGGGGCAGCCCTCGGCGAGCGCGCCGAGCGTCACGAACTCGTATACGACGGCGGGGTGCGGACGCGGCAGCAGCCCCGCGGTGTACACCTGCGCCGCCTTGCGGCCGTCCGGCAGATCGACGGTGAGCAGCGGGCTCGCGTCCGCGTCGGGGTCCTTCCCGTGCAGTGCCACCGGCCGGTACAGGCCCGCCACGGCCACGGCTCGCAGATACGTGTACGCGTCGTCGTCCTCGCAAAGTTCGTACAGGTGCTCCTCGAGGTCGGCGGGCGCCCGCCACCGACTGCCGTCCTCCGGAGCGGGGACGAACGGGAAGATCTCGTCGTGGAATTCGTCCTCGGCGTCGGCTGCCGCGTGCATGGTCGTTCTCCGCCTTCGGGTCCGTGTTCCGCGTGCGTGCGTACTAGCGTGCGCGCGTGCGGGTCGTACGTAACCGCGTACGTACGTAACCGCCGTACTGAATGGATCTTGCACCCTACGCGGGGTCGGAGGTGGACTGTCCCAGGCCCCGGCGGATCGCGGTCTCCACGGGTGAGTACGCGCCATCGGTCCGCTCCAGTTCGTACGGCGCGGCCGGCATCAGCGGCGGCTGGGCCATGAAGCGCGGTCGCGCCCCGTGGTGCGGCTGCGCCGCGTGCACCAGGAACGGATGGCACAGGAAGACGTCCCCCGGGGAACCGGTGGCGAGGGCGAGCGGCCGGTGGGCGGATGCCGCTACCAGGTCCGGCGCGATGGCCAGGCCGCTCGCGCCCTCCTCCCCGTACGGCTCCAACACCTTTGGCACGTCGAGGTGGGAGCCGACCCGGATCCGGGTCGGGGCGTCCTCTTCCCCCACCTCGCTGAAGAGGAAGAGCATCAGCAGGGCCCGGCCGCGTGAGCGGAGATTGGTGAAGGGCCAGGCCTCGCCCTCCACCGCATAGCCGCCCTCGATGTGCCAGCCCGCGTCGTCGGGCTCCTCCTCGTGCGGAAAGCGCAGCGGGAAGGTGCCGAGTGAGTACCGCGTCTCCCAGCGCCCGGCACCGACCAGCAGGTCGTACGCCCGATGCAGGGCTGGAGAGTTGGGTGCGGCGGCGAACGGTCCCTGTGCCATCCCGCCGACCCAGTGCACGGGCCGCGTCCAGGTCTCCGGGTCGTCCGGGTCGCAGCCCGTCTCCCGCCACAGCAGCCGCGCACAGCTCGAGGCCACGCGGGGCGCGACGGCGCCCTCCAGCTTGACGAAGCCGTCGCGGAGGAAGCGGGATACCAAGGTCGTGTCGTCCATGCCTCCATCGTGTGGCGCCGCCCGTCCCGGTCACCCGACACTTGCCGCACCGCCTTTGTCGGGTGCGGCGCTCGCAGCCGCGCCTGATTGAATCGATGGCCGGGATCTTGGAGGCGAGCGTGCTGGAGCGGCTCAATCAGGCCATGGAGCACATCGAGCGGCAGCTCGACGGCTCCGTCGACGTAGGCGAGCTGGCGCGGACCGCGGCCACCTCCGAGTACCACCTGCGGCGGATGTTCTCGGCACTCGCGGGGATGCCGTTGTCGGAGTACGTCAGACGCCGGCGGCTGACCGTCGCGGGCGCGGAGGTACTGGCCGACGAGCGGACGCTGCTGGAGATCGCGGTGCGGTACGGATACGGCTCGGGGGAGGCATTCGCGCGGGCGTTCCGCGCGGTGCACGGCGTGGGGCCCGGCGAGGCGCGGCGCACCGGCGCGGCGCTCAGCTCCCAGCCCCGGATGACCTTCCGCCTCATCGTCGAGGGGAGCGGCAGCATGCGCTACCGCGTCGTGCGCAAGCGGGAGTTCGCCGTCGTCGGGGCGAAGGCCCGGGTGCCGCTCGTGCACTCGGGGCCGAACCAGGCGATCATCGACTTCGTCCGCGGGACCGGCGAGCAGGCAAGGAAGCTGCTGGAGAAGCTGTCCGACCAGGAGCCGCACGGCATGCTCGCGGTCTGCGACGACCTCGATCCCAGCCGGGCGGAGGGCACCGGCCTCGACTACTACCACGGGGTCGTCACCTCGGCGTGCGCGCCGGAAGGCATGGCCACGCTGCCCGTGCCGGCCGGGACATGGGCGGTCTTCACCACGTCGGGGCCGGCGCCGGGGGCGATCCAGACGCTGTGGCGTGATGTGTTCACCGAGTGGTTCCCATCGAACCCGTACCGGAGCCGCGCCGGGCCGGAGATCCTTCGCACGCGCATGTCGGCGGATGGCAGCGAGGCCGATGCGGAGCTGTGGCTGCCGGTGGAGCGGGAGGCCGAGTGATTCCGGCATCCCTCCCTGTGAGTGGGCGGTGCCCTCGGGGGAGGAGTCAGCGGGCTGCCAGTGCCCGGCGGGCTGAATTGATGATGTTGTGCGCGTCGGTGCCGTATACGGCGGACTCGCGCAGGGTCGCCCAGACTTTTGTGTACAGGGCGACGCTGTCGCCGTCGTCGAGCCACAGTTCCGCATGCCAGTCCTCTGCCGCCACGAGCCGGTCGTCCAGGATCCAGAAACCGTTCGCCGGTGCCAGCTTGACGGAGGCCGTGAACGGGATAATCCCAAGTTCGACGGTGTCCATTCCGATCATCGCGCTCAGCCGGTCGAGCTGGATGGCCAGGACCGACGGCGGGCAGATCAGCGACCGCAGTGCCGCCTCCCAGATCAGCACGCGGAAGCGGTGCCCTCGCTCGGACAGCCAGTCCTGCTGGCGTGCCCGCGCACGTACGGCGTCCTCGACATCGTCCAGGGATCCGTGCAAGGCGCCGTAGCGATGGAAGACGTGCCGGGCGTAGTCCGTGGTCTGAAGCATCCCGGGGATGACTGCTTCCTCCCATGCTCGGATGACGGCCGCGCGGCCGATCTCCGCATGCCAGCGCTGCTGCACGGGCTGGTGACCTTCCGCCAACTGTCGGCGCCATGAGCGGATGCGGGTCTCGAAGCCCGCGAGGCGCGCGGCGAGTTCACCGAAGACCTCCGGCCGCCCAAGGCCTTCGGCCAGCAGCCGCAGATCCTCCCGGGTGGAGGTCTGCTTGCCTCCCTCCAGCTTGTAGATCTTCGAGTGCGGCCAGCTGAGACGGCGCGCGAGCTGCGGACCGGTGAGCTTGCCTCCGGAGTGCTCCATGCGCAGCTCCCTCAAGCGCGCTCCGAGGGCTTCCCTCGCCTGCTGGTAGTCGGTAGTCACCGGTCACGCTCGCTGCTACTCGGTCGCGGCCGCCTGCGCCACGAAGTCCTCGTACGGGATGGCGTGATGCACTGCGGCGTCACGCGCCATGGAGTACCGCACGACCACGGCGGGCTCCGTGATGGTCTCGATGCCGGTCAGTACGTCGGCGTCGTCGAAGTGCAGGACAGCGACAAGTCGGGAGTCGAAGATCCAGAAGTCCTCTTCGAGCAGACTGATTCGCCGCGCGTCGGCTCGCCACAGGCAGCCGACGTCCTCGCCGGATGCCGCGTTCACGGCGCCGTAGCTGAGCAGGAAGCGCTGGCCCTCGGTCGGCGGGCTGTCGACGACGCGCACGCGGCCGACCCGCTTTCCGGCGTCCACCTGGACGCGGATGTTCTGGTTCCACGCACTGTCCAGGTCCCACGTCGCCTCGCCGGTCCGGCGGAAGACCTCGAAGTCAGGGTCTTCCCGGTCGGACGCATACCCGCGCCTCGTCTCCAGGTGCCAGGCCGTGTGCTCGAACGTCTCGAAGAGGCGCCCGAACTCTTCCGGCGTGATCGGCTCAGGCACGCGGTCCGTCTCCTTCGGGATCCAGTTGGCGAGCAGGCGGCGCGGGACGACGACCGCGGCGTCATCGGCCCCGAAGTACCGGAGCTGTGCCAGGTCGTCGCGGTCGGTGAGCGGCTGTCCCTGGACGATGATCTCGCCGGTGTCCAGGTCGTCATGCACTGCGGGGCAGGAGCCGTTCTTGCTGTCGGTTCCGGTGAAGCGCAGTCGCCTCATGATCGTGTCCTTTCGGGGACGTTGATCAATCCAGGATGACTGCGCACCGAACCCCGCACCACAGGCTCCCGCTGCCCGCATGAGAACACCAGAGAACATCGGGCCAGTCCCCGAGAACATCCGAGAACATTCGCTGTCGCGGTGAACACGCCCTCCCTAGCGTCCTGTTCATGGCCCCACAGAAAAAGTACGAGGCGGGTACCGACCCGCACGCGGCGACCGAGGCTCTGCGAGCCGCACTGAGGGAGGCGGGCATCGTCCTGCCATCCCTGGCGGCCGATCACGCGTCCCCCAATCTCGGACTCGTGACCCTGGGCAGCGTCCGCGCCGATGTCGCCCTGCGCCTGGCCGACACGATCCGGCGAGGGGGACGCGAGACATGACATGGGAAACCGGCGACCTGGTGATCGACACCGCCCGGCAGCGGCTGGGGCGCGTGATGGACCACGTCGGCAACCGCCTCCAACTCCGTCCTCCGGGCGGCGGCCGGGAGTGGGACGCGGATCCGGCGTATGTCCGGCCCGCACAGGAGGACGAGATCCTGCGCGTGAGCAGGCGGACGCCATGAACGCCCCGGCGGAAGTGCTTCCCGACCCCCGGACGCTGACCAACCTCCAGCTGACCGAGCAGGCCTGTGCGCTGTGCGGGGCCCGCTTGTACCGGGACCGCCTGCTGGGCACCGTCACCTACCGGGCCCGCTGCGGCAGGAAGCAGAGCGCGCAGCTGTGGGCGTGTGCGCCCGGGTGCCCGCGCAGGCTCCACTGAGCCCCCGGCTCGGCCGGGCTGCTGGGGAGCATAAAACGGGCGGCGTCGGCGGCCCGCCCCCGGGCGCCGCCCTCATGCCCCGGAGCCTCCACGGCCCGCGCTCCCCGGGTGCGGGTCAGCCGCGTCGTCGTCCGCGCGCAGGAAGTCCTCCACGGTACGGATCAGTTCGAGGGGGGTCTCGTCCATCGCGTAGTGTCCGGCCCCCGGCAGCTCGGCCAGCTCCCCCCGGGGATACGTGCGCAGCCATGTGTCCCGCATGAGGTCCGCCGACAGCGCCGGGTCCAGCGCGCCGGCGACCGCGAGCGCGGGCACCGGCGATCGTGCCACCTCGGCGTGGAAGTCCTCGCCCGCCCAGGAGTCCAGCCAGGCGCGGAAGGCCTTGGCGTCGCTGACCGCGAGGGAACGGTCCACCATGCGGTCCAGCCAGGCGCCGGGGCGTACACCACCCGTGGTGAAGTCGATGATCGCGCGCCGGTTCGCCGGGGTGTGCGCGGCGGAGGCGAACAACTCCCACTGCTCGGGAGAGAGCCGCAGGCCCGAGGCGGGCACCGGCGACACCCCGACGAGGCGGCGCACCCGGTGCGGGGCGGCGGCCAGTACCCGCTGGGCGACGCTGCCGCCCATCGAGTGGCCGACCAGCGAGAACCGCTCCCAGCCGAGCCGGTCGGCGAGGTCGAGCACATCGTCCGCGCCCTCACCCGTCGTGTACGAGCCGACCGCGTCCTTCGCCTCGCCGTAACCCCGCAGGTCCACCACCGCGTACTGGAACGCCCCGCCGTCGAGGTCGGCGAGCACGGGATCGTACGCCGACCGGTCGGCGAGCCAGCCATGGACCGCGACGACCTTGTGCGGGCCCTCGCCGAGCAGGGTGCGGGGAAGCTGGAAGGAGGTCACATCGACTCCGATCGCCGGCACGGTCCGGGCGCCGCCGGTCGGCACCGGCCCGCGACCACGGTGGCCCCAACTACGACGCCGCGCAAGGGCGCCCCTGCTCCCGCGAGGGCCGCACCGGTACGGGTGGTACGCGCGACGGCGGGGATGAACTTGCCGGACGGCCTGCGGTTCGGTGCCGCGACTGGTCAGAATGTGGCATGGCCATCCGTCGCCTCAGCTACCGGCTCGATCAGGAGCCCGAAACCGGAGCCGTCCGACTGATCCCCGCGGGTGCTTCGCCCGGGGCGGACGGACAGGTGCCCGGACAGGGCCGCGGGCAGGTCCCGGGGCAGGAGTCCGGGAAGGAGTCCGGACAGGAGCCCGGTCGGGAACCGGCCGCGGATCCCGGCGAGTTCGGGCCCGCGGTCGAACGCGTCATGGGGGCGGGCTCCGAGCTGAGCTACAGCCTGCTCCCGGACGGCGGCCGCCTCCTGTGCGCGGCGCTTCCCGGACAGCGCGTGGAGGCGCTGTACCTGAGCGCGGACACCCCGGGGCCCGGCCCCGTGTGGCCGATCGACACGTGGCGCTCCGCGACCTGGGAACC
The DNA here is from genome assembly GCF_000717945.1 of Streptomyces sp. NRRL S-920. NCBI lineage: Bacteria > Bacillati > Actinomycetota > Actinomycetes > Kitasatosporales > Streptomycetaceae > Streptomyces > Streptomyces sp. NRRL S-920. The sequence goes on along the minus strand of NZ_JODF01000009.1, from coordinate 21,954 downwards.
GGGCGCGCAGGAAACACTCGGCGCCGGGTTCGTCGAGTCCGAACTGCCCGTCCCCGAGGCGCACTTCGACCGCGAGCGGCTGGTGGAATTCGCCCGGGAGCGCGCGGACCGTGTCGCGCCCTTCCTCGCCGATGTGCGCCGCCTCTTCGAGGACCCCGCGGGACGGCAGATCGTCCTCGTCGAGAAGGACTCCGAGGCCGTGGCCCGCTGGGTCGCGCTCGCCTGCGCCTCGCTGCCCGAGGCGTACGTCCCTCTGCTCACGTTCACCACCTGGACCACCGCCCCGCACCAGTCCCCGCAGCAGATCATCGGGATCGGCCCGGAGGCGGAGTTCGACCGGTCCGACCCCGCCACACTCGCGTACCTGTACCGCGTGCACGACGGCACGGGCGGCCCCCAGAGCCCGCCCCCCGACCGCGACCCCTGGGCGCGGTTCACCGCCGAGCGCTGGATCTCCGGGAACCCGCCGCGGCCCGCCCCCGGGGCCATGCCGCGGCCCGAGGACGCCTTCGCGCTGCTCCCGCTCATCTCCAAAGGCGGCGGCAGCGCGAGTGACGGCGGCGACGGGAGTGAGGGCGGTGACGCCGCGGGCCTCACGAAAGCCCCCTCGGGCGCCGACCTCGCCGGGCTCGGCGACGACTCCCTCCGCGCGGTCTTCGACGACCTCGCCGGGTCCGTCGCGCGGGGCGAGGCCGACTCCCGCACGCTCGGCGAACTCGACCGGCTCTGCCGAGGGCTCGACGCCGACCGGGCCCACGCGGCCCGGCCGCTGGCCCTCGCCCTCGTCAGACACCGTCTCGACGCGCCCCGCGCCCGTGACACCCTGCCCGACCTCACCGCCTTCGAAGGGCTGCCGCTCGGCCAGGAGGCCTGGCGGCAGCTGCGCGAGGAGTACGGCGACCGCGCGGACGACGCCCTGCGCCGCCGACTGTGCGACCCCGTCCACACCTGGACGGAGCCGCTGCGGCTCGCCCTCGCCGTGGGCACCGACGGCGGGCCGGGACTCGCCGAGGCCATGAACCGGCTCGCGGGAGCACTGCTGCGCCCCGACCGGGGCGAATGCGCCCACGCGGTCCGCGTCCTCGACGAGGTCGGCCACCTCCCCCTCACCCGCCGGGTGCTGCGCCTGCTCATCAAGGACTTCACCGAGCGCAAGCTCGACCGCCTGCGGGAGCTGGCCCGCTCCCCGCAGGGCGACTGGCTGTGGCGGCACATCGAGGAGGCGCCGCTCACCGTCCGGCTCGTCGCCGCCGCAGCGCAGTGGCACGGCCCCCCGGACCACCTGCGCGGCGCCGAACTGTTCAAGCGGCTCACCGAACTCCTCCCCGGACAGAAGGTCGAGGACAAGACCACTCTGGGCCTGCTGTGGCACATCGTGTGGCGCACCAACCCGCCGGACCGCGCCGAGCAGCCCTGGATCGCCCGCACCTGCACGCCCCGCCTGATCGTCGAGGCGGATCTCGGCCGGCGCGTCATCGGCTGGCTGAGGGAGCCCGATCACTGCGACGCGGAGCTGGTCGAATTCGCCCGGGTGATGTGCGGCGACGCCAAACTCGGCGCGGGAGACCGGCATACCGCCGCCCTGCTCGTGACCGCACAGGACCTCGCGGACGGCCGTATGCTCCTCACGCGTTCCACCGTCGAGCGCCTCGCGGAGCTGTTCCGCAAGGCACCGCCGCCCGGCCTGGTCCTGCGGCAGGGCATCGACGAGCGGGTGGGCCACGCCCTCGCCCGGGCGAAGGCCCTCGACGTGTGCGACTCCCACGGCGTGCGGATCCTCTTCGCCGCCCGACGGGAACTGCTGCGGCCCTACCGCGCGTACTTCCTGGACGACCGCACCCGCGACCGCCTCCTGCGCGAACTGCCCGAGCAACCGGCCGAGCTGGCCGCGTACTTCCACATCTGGCGGCCCCGGCAGCGGCACGGCGTCAGCCCGGAATGGAACACGGTCGCCGAGGAACTGCTCGACGAGGTCCTCGCGCCCGTCCTCGACCACGTGGACGACCACCACCTCGGCCGCGTGGCGACCGTCCTCCAACGGGAGAACCAGGACGTGCAGGGATGGACGGCGTGGCGCCGGCGGATCAAACAGCGGGAGCACCCGACCGCGCACCCGACCGCGCCCCAGGACGAGTAGTCCGCGCGTTCGAGCGGCGCCCCTGAAGCTCCCCCTCCCAGACCCCCCGAAGACCCCGCCCCCCGCACCCTTCGCGCTCCATAGGAAAGGACCAGCGTGAGCGACACCAGCGACACCGTCGTCGTCGACAACTTCCCCGGCGGAAGCATGGCCAGCCGACCCGTGCACTTCATCTGGATGCTCGACTGCTCGGGCTCCATGGGAGTGAACGGCAAGATCGGCGAGCTGAACTTCGCCATCCGCGAGGCCATTCCCGAAATGCAGCAGGCCGCCCAGTCCAACCCGGCCGCCTCCCTGCTCGTGCGGGCCATCACCTTCGCCAGCGGGGCGAGCTGGCACGTCAGCGACCCCACGCCGGTCGACCAGTTCTCCTGGGAGGACGTGCACATCTACGGCGGTACGGACATGGGCGCCGCGTTCAAACTGGCCGCCGGCGCGCTCCAGACGCCGCCGATGCCGCAGCGCGCCCTGCCGCCGGTGCTCGCCCTCGCCTCCGACGGGCAGCCCACCGACGACTGGCGGGCCGGGCTGCGCGCCATCGACGGCACCCCGTGGGGCAAGCGGGCCGTGCGCGTCGCGGTCGCCATCGGTGACGACGCCGACAAGAGCATGCTCAAGGAGTTCCTCGGCAACCCCGAGCTGGAGCCGCTCCAGGCGAAGAACCCCCGCCAGCTCGCCGCGGCCATCCGCTGGATGTCCACCGCGGTCGTCAAGGACGCCTCCACGCCGAAGGTCGACGACGGTTCGAGGCCCACGACGCCGATCGACGTCCCGTCGATGACCAAGGGCGAAGACGACATCTGGTGACGGGTCCGCAGACAGCGACCGGACCGGATCCGGTGTCCGGCCCCACGACGGCCGCACCCTGGGCGCTGCTCAGCGGCGCGGTCAAGGGAGTGGCCAAGAAGTACAGCCAGGACCGCAGCGCCGCGCTGTCCGTCGCCGGGGGCCGCGCGGTCGTCCTCGCGGTCGCCGACGGGCACGGCAGCGCCGCCCACTTCCGCAGTGATCTCGGGGCGAGTTGGGCGGTCGGGGAGTTCACCGCGTGCGCGCGGACCTTCGCGTACGAAGCGGTCCGGGTCGGCGGCGACGCCTCGGGCTGGAACGGGCTGCGCGAGGAGGCGCGCCGCCTGCCGCAGCAGGTCGGCCACCGCTGGCACGAATGGGCCCTGCTGCACGACCGCAACTCGCCCGCGCACGGCGCCCGTTCGTGTCGTGCGGGGCGTGCGGAGGCGGAGCGCGACCGCAAGGAGCCCCCGGACCTCGCCGCCTACGGCAGCACCCTCATCGGCGCCGTGCTGACCGAACGTATGGTGTTCTGCTGGCAGTTGGGCGACGGCGACATCGTGTTCGTCGACGACGGGGGCGTCCCGCACACCCCGCTCTCCACCGGACCCGACATGGGCGACGAGACCGACTCGCTCTGCGCGCCCGAGCCCTGGCGCAAGATGCGCTCGCACTGGCAGCCCTTCACGGGCGGCGCCCCGCCGTGCGTACTGCTCTCCACCGACGGGCTCTCCAAGAGCTTCGCCGACCACCAGGGGTTCCTGGACTTCGCCACGGGCCTCAGCGGCCGCGCCGCCGAGCAGGGCGTGGCGGCGGTCCAGAGCCAGTTACCGGACTGGCTGGCGCGGGCCGCCCAGTTCTCCGGGGACGACACGACCCTCGTGGGCGCCATCGCGGCGCCCGCGCGGCGCAGCGACGAATCGTAAGGGCAGAAAGGCAGAGAGGAACAGAATGGTGAACGGCATGCTCGCCGCCGGAAAGACCCTGGTGGCCGAGTCGGGGGAGAAGCTCAAGGTCGCCGAGCTATTCGGCTCCGGCGGCCAGGGCGAGGTCTACCGCGTCACGACGCCCACCGGCGACCACGCGGTCAAGTGGTACTACCCCCAGCTGGCCGACGCCCGTCAGCGGGAGATCCTCGAAGGGCTCATCGCCAAGGGCTGGGACGACGACCGCTTCCTGTGGCCGCGCTCCATCGTGATGGACCCCGCGGGCAAGCAGCCCGGCTTCGGCTACCTCATGGACGTACGGCCCGCCCGCTTCTGCGACCTGCCCGCCCTCTTCCGCCGCGACCCCTCGGTGTCCGCCGCGACGATGCGCACCCTGGTGACCGTGGCGCTGCACACCGTCGAGGCGTACCGCGCGCTGCACTCCCGGGGCATCGCCTACCGCGACATCAACTGGGGCAACATCTTCTTCGACCCGCGCACCGGCGACGTCCTCGTCTGCGACAACGACAACGCCGTCGTGGAGGGCGCCGAGGCGGGCGTCGCGGGCACCATGGACTTCATGGCGCCCGAGCTGGTGCGCGGCGACAAGGGCACCCAGCCCGGCACCCAGAGCGACCTGCACTCGCTCGCCGTCCTCCTCTTCTATCTCCTGATGAACGATCACCCACTCAATGGCGCCCTGGAGTTGAACATCCGCTGCCTCGACATGGCCGCCAAGCGCAAGCTGTACGGCACGGATCCCGTCTTCGTGTACGACCCCAAGGACACCCGCAACCGCCCGGTGCCCAGCGAGCAGCCGACCGTCGTGGCCAGTTGGAACGCGCTGCCGCAGATCCTGCGCGACCTGTTCGTGCGTACGTTCACGGACGGCCTGCACAACCCCTCCCTGCGGGTGCGCGAGTCACAGTGGCGCGAGGCGCTCAGCCAGGTCCTCGACGCCATCACGCAGTGCGGCGCGTGCGGCAAGCAGAACCTCACCCAGCCGGACGGAGCCCCGCCCAACTGCTGGAAGTGCCGCACCACCCTGACCCTCCCGCCCCGCCTCGAACTGCTCACGGGCACCGGCACGCTGCGCACCCGGCGAGGCATCCGCCTCGCTCCCAGCGCCCGCGTCTACGCCCATCACCTGCGCGACGACCCCGACCGCCACGACTTCACCGCCGTGGTCGGCGAGGTCACCGAACACCCGCAGCAGCGCGGCCGGTTCGGCCTCACCAATCGTACGAAGTCGGTGTGGACGGCGCGCAAGGACGACGGCACGGTCCGGGACGTGGAACCGGGCAAGACGATCGCCCTGCGCTCGGGACTGCTCATCGAGTTCGGCGGCGGCACGGAGGCCGTGGTCAAGGAGTGACGCGGGAGCGCCTCACGGCCGCCACCAGCGCCGCCACCACCCCCGCCACCAGGGGGGATCGGAGGGCGGCGGTGGCGGTGGCGGCGGGGGCGCCGCGGGGAGCGTCGCGCGGGCCGGGGGCGTGTCGATCGCGACCGCGTCGGGGCGGGGCAGCGGCACCGCGGTGACCACGCACTCGTCGGCGGACACGGGGATCTCCACGCGCCCGGCGAGCAGCGCGCTGCGTGCCACATGCCGCTCCCCGCCCCGCAGGCCGTCGCCCCACGCCACGCGGACGAGGACCGCCGGTTCGGGCCAGTCGAAGCACACCTCGGCCCGGTCAGCGCCGACCCGACGCACCATCAGGTCGCTTATGGGCGCCGGGTGTTCGATGACCAGGCTCGGTCCGGACACGGCCCGGCCGCCGAGCACGCTCACCGCCGTCACACGGACGCGCCGCTCGGGCCGCGGTGTCAGCTCGGCGCACGACTCGGCGCCGGCCGACCGCGCAGGGACGGCGTCCACCGCGCCCACGAGGTCCGACACGTCCGTGCCCGGCGGGACGGGGCCCGCCGTCCAGGGGAGGAGCAGCCCGTCGCCGACGGCGGGGGGCCGCCAGGCGATGGTCACGCGCTCGCCGTCCGCGTGCCGCCGTACGGTGAGTTCCTCCACCGGCGACGGCCACCGCTCGGCACGCTCGGTGAGGGTGACGCCGCGGGACCACACGAGGTCGCCGTCCGGATCGCGGTAGCCGCAGCGCACCTCGTAGGTGTACGTCCCCGGTGCCAGGGGCGCGTCGAGCAGCCCGTCGTGTGCGCAGGGGACCCGCACCAGCGACGCCCCGCCCCAGCCCTCGGTGGCGTCACCGAAGCCCGAGCGCGTCACCCGTACCTCGGCAGCCGCCGGGTCGGGCCGCCAGCGCAGCCGCACCCCGCCGGGGACGACGGTGGCGCGCAGCTCCGTCACCACGGGGGTGAGCAGCACCGGCCCCGTGACGCGGGGCACCCCGGCGATGCGATCGCGGCGCAGCGGGACGACGGCGTATCTCAAGGGGCGGCCCACCGGGGCTTCGGTGTCGACGCTGCCGAGGCCCGTCTCGCCCGCCGCCGTCTCGACCGCCAGCTGGGGAGCGCCGTCGGGAAAGCGCAGGACGCGGTAGGTGACGCCGGGGGCGTGGCGCGGCGGCGCGCACCAGGACAGGCGTACGGCCCGGTCGTCGGTCACGGCGCCGACCTCGGCGTCCGCCGGGGCGAAGGGGTCGTCGGCAAGGAGCGAGGCCACGCGCAGCAGCTCCGTCTGGGCGTGCGGGTCGTCCCGCGCCAGGCGCAGCGCGCCGAGCCGGGCGGTGGCGGCGGCGCGCAGCGCGCCCTCGGCCTCGGACCGTGCGGCCTCGGCGGTGAGCCGGTCGACGTCCGCGGCTCGCGCGCGTACGGAGCCCACCAGTGCGGTCAGGCGGTGGTCCTGCGGCCCGTCCGGGGAGTCGGAGCCGCGCGGCAGCCGTGCCACGATCCGCTCCGCCTCGCGCAGCCGCGGGCCCGGCCATACGTCGTTGAGTGTTTCGGCGGCATGCCGGGCGGGCCCGGCGCCGGGGAATCCGGCGGCGACCGCCGCGGCGAGCTGTCCCGCCTCGCTGCGGTGCACTCCGAGCGCCACCGCCTCGGCGGCCCCCGGGCTGTCACCGGCGTCCGTGAGGAGGCAGCACACCTCCCACAGGACGATGCGGCGCAGGCCCATCGCGTCGTCGAGCAGGACCGTCTCAAGAGTGTCCACCAAGGCCGCGGCCCGCTGGGCACGAGGCTCCCCGGAGGCCTGCCAGCGGGCGCCCGCCCGCTGGACGTAGGGCCGGTCGACGCGCTGCCAGATGCCGCCGCGGCCGGGGAACCAGAGGCCGTCGAGCACCCGGAAGCCGTCGTCCGTGTCGGCCCTCGGGAGCGTGCCGAACAGGGCGTCCGTCGCGGGCGCGGCCGCCGGGGCCCGCAGCACCTCCGCCGCGTGCCGGAAGCCCGCCTCCCGCATGGCCTCGCGCAGCGCGAGGTACCCGCGCATGCCGGGGCAGCGGGGCAGGGCGGGCAGCGGCGGGCGGGCGCCGCTCCCCTTCGGGTGTTCGCCGGGGCGCAGGACCGCCATGCCTCAGCCGCCCGGCGCCGTGTAGAAGTACACGCGGACCACGGCGGTCTCGGGCCGCTTGCCGAGGTTGTGGAAGTCGTCCGTCGCCGTCTTCTTGGTGAACATCTCCGGACGGCCCTTGCCGAGCAGGCCGTTCACGCGGTGGGCGTAGACCGTGCCGTTCGGGCCGCCGCCGAAGGTCAGTACGAGCGCGGCCCGGCGGCCCGACCACTTCCGGGTGCCCTTCGAGATCTGCGCGACGAGGTCGCCCTTGCCCCGCCCCGACACCCGGAACTCCTGCGGGTCGCGGTCCACGGCGAGGGGCCCGGTGGGGGTGGGGGAGGGCTTGCCGCCCTTGGACGGCGAGGGCTTGGGGCGGTCGTCGGCCTGCGGGTCGGGGCGGTCGGCCATGGACACGAGTGCGAGGACGAGCAGCAGGTCGGCGAAGAGCCACCCCGCGAGGAACACCACGCTGAACCGGCCGCCACGCCCGCGCACCGGCCCCCCTCGGCTCACGCGGGGCCCCCGTCACGGGGCGCGGGCGGGGGCAGCCGGGTCGTCGGCGGGTCCGCGGGCGGGCTCGGCGCGGGTACGGGCGAACCGTCCTCGGCGGCATGCCCAGGGGCCGCCCCGCTGTCGGCTGCCCCGGCTCGCCCTGGACGCGGCTCGCTCGCGCTCCCGTTCGAACCGCCGGAACTGTACGAGCTGCCCGAGCTGCCCGAGCCGTACGAGCTGCCCGAGCCGTACGGGCCGCCGCTCGGGCCGAACGCCCCGCTCTGGGAGCCGTACGCCCCGCTCGGGGAGCCATGTGCACCGCCCGAAGAGCCATACGCCCCGCCCGAAGAGCCGTACGCCCCATTGGTATTGCCCCTGCCGGGCGACGCGCCGTAAGCCTCGCCTCGCGGCGACAGCGAGGGCAGGGCGGTCGCCAGCGTGTCCATGCGGGCGTCCAGGCGGGCCGCCGCGTCCTGCCAGTGGGCCGCCGCCGCGTCCCACCGCTCCGTGGCCTCGCGCATGCCGTCCACCGCGTCGCCCGTGCGGCCCGTGCTCGACACCAGGGCCTGAGAGGCCAGCTCGGTCGCCTTCGCCACCGACTCGGACTTCGTGACGAGCGTCTGCTGCGCGGCGACCAGCGCCTTCAGGGAGGCCTCGACCGTGTCGCCCGCCGCCTTGACGTGGTCGGCGATCCCGCGGGCCGCGAGCGCGTTGGCCCGGCCCGCCTTCGCGGTCGCCGCCGCGCCGTCGCGCAGGGTGGTGTCGATGCGGTCCGCCGCGGCGCCGAGCTTGGGCACTTCCTTCGTGAGGGACAGCGCCGCGTTCTTCAGGGCGTCGGTGGCATGCCCCACGGACGCCGTGGCCCCGCTGAGCGCCTTGTGGCTCTGCTCCGCCTTCGCCGCGACGTCGCCCATCTCCTTGGCGGCCTGTCTCAGCTCCGCGATGAACTGCTGCGGCGTCGCGCTGCGGTACGGCGCGAGCACCATCTGCGTACGGGTGAGCACCGACGCCAGCTGGGCGAGGAGCAGCTCCCGCTCCGCCTCCCGCTCCGCGTCGTCGCGCTCGGCGCGCACCCGCACGCGCGCGTGCCACACCGAAAGGCCCACGAGCAGGGCGATGAGGAGTACGGCCATCAGCGCCACGTTCTCGAACCGCCCGAGCGACGACAGATGGCCGCCGAAGCCCGTCTGCCACAGCTGGAGGAAGGGGCGCGTCGCCTGCTTGGGGTCCTCGTCGGCCAGCTCGCCGTACGCCCGCACGGCCTCCCGCAGTCCGAACCAGGTGATCAGCAGCGGAATGAAGACGAGCACCCCGAGGGCCGCCTCCAGGAGCCGGTCATGCCGCCCGGATGTCCGTTCGGGGGGTGTGCGTACGCTCTCCGGTCGTACGTACGTCTGTACGAGGTCGACCTCCGCCCAGCTGTCGAGCCGGGTCATCGTGCCCATGTCCCGGTGCAGCGCGGTCAGTTCGGCGCCGCGAGGCTCCAGCGCGCGCAGGGCGGCGAGTCGCTTCAGCTCCGTGATGATCACGGCCTTGTCGAGCAGTTGGTCGGGCGTCAAGCGCGTTCCCCTCCATGACTCACGGCCGGCCTCTATCCGAGGACGTCCCCCCTGCCGCGCCGGTTCCTGCCGTCACGGTTGAGCCGCGCCAACAGCGCCTCGGCCGCGGAGTGTTCAGGGTCCCACGTCAGACACTTCCCCAGGGCCTCAATGGCCTCATCGCGCTCACCGCGCCGGTCCAGCTCCACGGCGTGCCGGTAGGTGCGCTCGGCGAGCAGGCCGCGCACCCGTACGTTCGTCGGATCGTGGTTGTACGCGCACTTCAGCCACTGCTCGGCGCCGGTGAAGTGCTCCGGCGACATATCGGCCATCGCGGCCTCGCAGTGCACGTCGATCATCGCGTCCAGCATGTCGGCGCCCGTCGGCCTGGTCGCCGCGTCCTGCCAGGCGAGGTGCGCGACCCGCACGGCGTGCTCGTACCGGCCGAGGGACAACAGCGCTCGGGCGCGGGCCAGTTGGCGCTGGGAGGCGTAGTCGAGGGCGGGCGCGGGCTCCGGTGCGGGCAGCGGGGGCCGGGAGTCCGGGTGCGGGGGAGCGGCCGGCCGGGCGGTCGGCGCGGGATCGGACCGGGGCGAGGGGCGGTCGAGGTCGTCCAGCAGCTCCTGGGCCTCGACGATGATCTCGCGCAGCAGGGCGCCGGCCTCTCGCGGGCGCCCCTGCCGGACGAGCAGCCGCGCCTGTTCCACGTCGCGGGCGCCATGGCTCGCGCGTTCCTCCCGCCCGCCGTGCGGGGCGGTGGCCTCGCGGGGGTCTCGTACGGCGGCGCGCGCGGGCCGCCGATCGCGTGCGGCATCGTCATCCTCTGGGGCACCCGGGTCCCGTGGTTCCCGTACCTCTTCGGCATCGACCCCCACCAGCGTCGCCGTCAGCGGCGGCGCGTCCGAGAGGGTGTCCTGGGCCGGCGCCGCCGGTTCCAGAGGGCCCTCCTCCAGGGCCGAGGACCCCGAGGACGACGCGCCGCCCGCGAGCCGCACCGCGTGCTTCAACGCGCCGAGCGCCAGCAGCTCGGGCGGCGCCTGGACGCTGCGCTCCCCGAGCCCGGCGGTCCGCGCACGCACCTGCTCCATACGGGTGCTGCCCCCCACGAGCAGCAGCGTGTCGACGTCCGACGGCTCCATCCCCGTCTGGTCGAGCAGCGCCCGCGCCCGGTCGAGGGTGCGCCGCACATGACGGTCCAGATACGCGTCGAGGTCGGGCCGCTCGATCCGCAACCACAGCGGGACCCCGGCGCCGGGCATCATGTCCAGCACCGCCGCCTCCGGGCCGCCCGGCGACCCGAGCGCCTCCCGCGCCTCCTGCCCGCGCGCGCGAAGGCCCTGCCACACGGCCGCGTCGAGCCCGGTGACCGAGGACGGGGCGCGGTGCCTGCGCAGCAGCCGGACCGCCGACGACAGCAGCGCCGCGTCGAACGCGCGCCCCCCCGACGTGGTGCCGCCCTCATACCCCAGCGAGCGGAAGTGCCCGCGCACACTGCGGACCAGACCCAGCTCGAACCCCTCGTACCCCATGCCGTACACCAGGCACGTGCCACTGTCCCGTTCCGTCATATGACCGATCACCGCGGCCATGGAGTCGCTGACCAGCCGCGCCGGGTCGAGCCCCGCCTCGCGCGCCGCGTCCCGCAGCGCCGCCCGCTGCGCCGAGCCGAACCGCGCGGGCACACTGATCACGGTCTGCGTCACCCGTCCGGGCGCCGCCGCCTCCACCCGCTCCCGCACGGACCGCAGCAGCCGCACGACGAGCTGGTCCGCGTCCACGGGCTTGTCCCCGACCCACACCGGGCGCCCGCTGCCCAGGCGGCTCTTGAGGCTGGGGAAGGTCACCGGCAGCTCCCCCGTCTCGGCGGGCTCGCACAGCAGCCACGGCCCGTCCTCCGCGCCCGCCTCCAGGCGCCGCCCCGGCCGGCCCGGCAGCGCGAAGAGCACCCGCACCCCCGTGGCGCCGAAGTCGATGCCGAGACTGACAGCGGCCGCCCCCGGCGCGGGGCGGCCGTCCTGCCGCGGCTGGCTCATCCGCCGGCCGTCTCTTCGGCGAACCGCAGGATGCCCTCGTAGTCCGGCCTGTCGGGGAGCGAAGGCACCGCACGCTCGGACTGCGCGACCGCCACCAGGTTCACGAGGTTGCGCGCCTGCTGGGCGGTCTGGACGTTGTTGCCCTGCCGGTGCGCCTGCTTGACGTACTCGACCGCTTCGTTGATCTGCCGGACCGTCTCCGGAGGAGCGCCCTCCGACGCCAGCTCGGCCTGCCGGAACTGGCTCGCCAGACCGCACTGGCGGTACATGTCGTCCAGCAGCAGCTCGGTCAGGCGCTTGTATTCGTTGCTGTCGCCCATCGTGACGGCCCGCTGCGCCTGCTCGATGTCCCTGCGGACCTTCATCGCCTGCACCGGCTCGATATAGGGCCCGTACCGCTTCAGGAAGTGGTCGGCCTCCCGCTCGGCGAGGGCCAGCTGCTCGCGCAGGACGGCGCTGTCCAGCTCCTCCACCGGCTCGGGCGGCGGGGTGCGCGGCTTCTCCCGGTTCGGCGTGGCCTCCAGGACCATGTCCGTGCCGCGCACGCTGATCTTCACCGTGATGATGCGGTCCGCGGAGTAGTTGAAGGAGACGTCCACCTGGCGGTTGATCTCGATCTCCTGCGGCAGTTCGAACTCCACCACGCCCTGCTCGTGGTTCTCGCTCGCCACCTTGCTGTCGCCCTCGTAGACCGGCACCCGGATGCGGCGGCTGTCCGTCGCGTGGAACGTGCGCTGGCGCGGCTCGGAGAGCGGGTACGGCGAGCCCGCCTCGATGATCTCGACGAACACGTCGCGCTGGCTGCCCTTGATCGCGGCGATGCCCATCGCCATCGGCGTCGACTCGTACAGCCCCGTGTCGCCCTTGGAACGCCCGTCGGCCAGGCTCCTGCCGCAGGCCGCGCAGGCGCTCGCCCCGTACTCGTTGACCTTCGCGCAGCCCGCGTCGGAGCACTCCACGCCCCGCAGCGTCTCGGCGAGGACGCCCGCGCCGAACGCGACGCACTCCATGGGGTTGATGTTCCTGCGCACCTTGTCCGCGCCGAAGAACGCCTCGACCGCCTCGTACACGGGCCGCGTGAGCGTGCCGCCGCCCACCAGCAGCACGTCCGAGATGTCGTCGGTCGAGAGTTCGTAGCGCGCCAGGGTCTCCTGGACGAGCGACATGGTGCGGCCCACCAGCGGCGCGATCATCGCGGTGAACTCGCGGCGCGTCAGGTTCATCTCGACGTCGAGCACGCCGTTCTCGCCCTTGTACGCGGCGGGGATCACGATGTACGTGTCCTCCATGTCGTTCAGCTCCCGCTTGGCGCGCTCGGCGGCCTTCTTCGCGTGGAAGAGGAACGCCTTGTCGCCGGACGGGTCCACGTGGTGCTCCTCGCGCATCCACGTGATGATGCGCTCCACGATCGCGAGGTCGAAGTCGTCCCCGCCCAGCCAGATGTCGCCGGCCGAGCGCAGCACCTGGAACTGGCTCCTGCCCTCCTGGTCCTTGACCGCGTTCAGTACGGAGATGTCGAACGTGCCGCCGCCGAGGTCGTAGACCAGGACCCGGCTGCGCGCCCCGCCGGGCTTGTGCAGGCCGAAGGCGACCGCGGCGGCCGTCGGCTCGTCCACGATCTTCTTCACCACCAGGCCCGCCTTCTCGGCGGCCTCGCGCGTGGCGGCGCGCTGCGCGTCACGGAAGTACGCGGGCACGGTGATGACCGCGTGCGTCACCGGCTCGCCGAGGGTGCGCGAGGCGTCCCTGACCAGCTTGTCCAGGATCACGCTGGAGATCTCGGCGGGCGTGCGGGCCCGGCCGCCGAGCACCACGTGCGCCCGCGGGTCCTCGTCGGGCCCCGCGACGATCTCGTAGCTCATCCGGTCGCGGGCCTGCGCCACCGACGCGTCGGCGAAGTCCCGGCCCATCAACCGCTTCACGGAGACGATGGTCTCCTTGGGCTGCCTGATCGCCCAGTTCAGCGCGTCCTCGCCGACCAGCGGCTGGTCCTTGCCGTCGCGGCTCTTGATCCCGACGACCGACGGGGTGAGCCGCTCGCCCTTGCTGTTGGTGAGCACCGCGATGTCCGCGCGGTGCGGATCGTGGGCGGCAACCGCGCTGTTGGTGGTGCCGAGGTCGATGCCGATGGCCTTCATTCCCGCTCCGTCCCTTGCTCCGTGCCGCCGTCCACGGCGACAACAACCCGGGCGGCGCGCAGCACTTGCCCCCGGTATCGATACCCGCGCTGGAGGATCTCAAGGACCTCGTCGTCGGCGCTCCCGGGCGGCGCGGCACGTACCTCGGTCACCTGGTGCGTCGCCGGTTCGGCCCGCTCGCCGACCCGCCCGACCCGCTCAAGACCCTCTTCGGCGAGCGCCGCCTCCAACTGCCCGGCGATCAGCGCGAGGCTCCTTCTGTACGTCTCCACATCGCTCGCCGCGCCGTCCGAGAGCAGCCGGTCGAAGGAGTCGAGGGCGTCGGCGCAGCGCAGCAACAGCCGTTCGGTGAGCGCCTGATGGACCGCGTCGCGGGCGGCCAGGTCGCGGGCGTGCTCGTAGGCGAGCCGGGCCGTCGGGTCAGACATCGAAGCGGATCAGATCGTCCAGGAGGCGCGCGGTGACCTCCGGGAGCGGGTGCCCGGGGCGCTCCTGGGGCGTGGCCTCGTCCGCATGCCCCGGGGACGCCGTCTCGACGGCCAGGTGCCGGTCGACCTCCGCTGCCGCCACCGGGAGTTCGGCGTCGAGGTCGACGTCGTACAGGAGCAGATCGACGAGCATTCTGCGGCGTACGACGCGCAGCTCGTCCCACGCCTGCTGGGTGACCGGCGTCATCAGGTGCCGGGCGAGCAACTCGAAGGAGACGTCCCGCATGTCGGCGTGGGTCGTCCAGGGCGTCACACCGGCCGGGGCGAGCGCGTCGTAGGGGAAGGGGCCCTCCCAGCTCGCGTCGGGGTCCTTGATCACGCGACACTGCCTCCTGCTTCGTTCTCGGGGGTCCCCTGTCCGGGGCTCAGCTCGGCGAGCCAGCGGCGCACCGCGTCCAGGAGCGCGCGCCGGATCCGGCTGTCGGTGGGATCCGCGCGGGTGGCGCGGATCAGGTGGTGCAGCGCCCACAGGATCTCCCCGCGGCGCAGCGCCCGCTCCGCCTTGTCCGTCAACTCCGCCGCCCAGCACGGCAGATCGTCGTCGTCGGGCGGGGTCTCCTGGCCGTCGCTGCGGATCAGATCGCCCATCCCGCCGACGCCGAGGTGCCGGGTGAGGAGCTTCTCCAGCTCGTCGAGGGACTCGCTCAGCGTCTCGCGGTAGCGGTGGGTCAGCGCCTGCCCGAGGCCCACGTCGAGCAGACCCAGCGCCTCGTGGAGGAGTCCCAGGCGGGCCGGTACCTCGTACGTCCGCTCGTCGAGGGTGAACACGAGGGCCCGCGCGAGGTTGTCGCGGGCGTGGCTCGACTCCGGGTTGAGGGCGAGGGCGCGGCGCAGGTCGGCCTCCGCGCCGTACACGTCGCAGCGCATGCCGTGCTTGGTGCAGGTGTAGCCGCGCCACACGCCCCGCAGGGACAGCAGCGCCGACAGCCTGCCGTTGAGCCGGCCGAGCAGGTCGCGGTCGAGCGGGTGCAGTACGGCGGTGGCGGACTCGACGAGCAGGACGGCCTCGTCCAGACAGGGGCCGAGCTGCGTGCCCTCCTCGTCGGCGAGGGCCTCGGCCCGGCCGAGGACCGTGCGGATCACGGCCTTCTTCGAGCGGGCCTGCATCCCCGCGTCCCGGGAGACCCGCACCAGCTCCCGCCAGTGTTCAAGGGCCTCGTCGAGCCCGCCGTCACCGCGCGTCAGGGCGGCCCTGGCGAGCGCGAGCCGCACGTGCACGGCCAGTTCGACGCCGTCCTGGAGGAGGCGTGCGTGGCGGCTCGGCAGACGTACGTAGGCGGGGTTGCGCAGCAGGAAGTCCTTGCAGTGGTCGCACTCCTCGGCGTGCCCGGCGCGGGACGCGGGGCCCGCGCAGTCGTCGGGGAGGGTGCTCAGCGTGCGCAGGGCGGGCAGTGCGCGCAAGGCGGGCCCGAACTTGCGCACCTCGCACAGGGCGAAGCTCCGCGCCAGCTCCGAGAAGGCCCAGCGCAGTTCGCGTACCGCGTACTCGCCGGGGTCCTTGCCCTGCTGGGCCGCCGCGTCCAGGCTCGCCACCAGATCACCGAGGGGCGCCTGGAGCCGCAGCAGCCGCAGATAGCGCGGGCCGCACGCCAGCGTGGCGCGCGCACCCGGCACCGACGGCAGGCCGCCCACGTCCTTCAGCACCCGGGCGCCGCCCAGCTCGGACTCCAGGACACCGGCCAACGCCTGGTAGGCGGCGGCCTGTCCGGGCCGGTCCTGCTCGGTGTGGCGCTGCTCGTAGGCCGACAGCTGGCCGAAGAGGTGCTGGCTCAGCTCCCAGCGCAACGACGCCATGTCCTCGTGGGTGAGGTCGCGTTCGTAGCAGACGGCGCGCTCGGCACGCCAGCCGTCCCAGTACTCGTCGTCGCTGAGCAGCGTCGCCCAGTACGCGAGCGCCGACTCCCAGGCGCCCACGGCGTGTTCCCAGGCGCCGCTCTGCTCCAGCTCCTGCGCCTGCCACAGCCGGGCCGCGGCCAGCCCGTGCACCACGTCCATGTCACCGGGCGCCTCCTTCAGGCGCCGCTCCCACTCGGCGGCGGCGGCCTCGCGGTCGCGCGCGAGGAGCAGGAGCAGCGGGGCGTCCTTCGGGAAGCGCTCGCACAGCGCGTCCAGGAGGCCGGGCCCCTCGTCCGGCGAGAGCCCGGCGAGGGCGTCGCGCAAGGCTTCGGGGGAGTGCCAGCGGTAGAGCAGGGCGTCCAGCCGCAGCCGTCGGGCCGGCAGGCGCAGCCGCTCCAGCGCGACACGCTCGTGCCACGACATGGAACCGCGCTCAAGGAGTGCGTACGAGGCGTTCTTCACCACGTCCATGGAGGCGCCGGGATCCACGCCCGCGTCCCGGAGCGCGAGATACGGAAAGGCCTGGTCCTGTACGGCGAAGGGGTCGGCGACCAGGGGCGCGCTGGTCAGCCCGTCCGCCCAGGGGAGCAGCCCGACCAGCCGCCGCAGCCTGCGGCAGCGCACGTCGGCGCGGTCCAGGACACCCCGGGCCCGCTCGTACGCGGCGACGGCCGCGCTCCACTTCCCCGCCGCCTCAAGCAACCGCCCCTTCGCGTAGGCGAGATGAGCGTCGGCGTCCTGGTGCCCCGGGCACTGCCGAAAGGCATCGGCGGCCCGCTGCCACTCCTGGTGCGCGTCGGCGAGACGCCCGCGCGCGTAGGCGGCGACGGCGTGGGCGTCCCGGTGCGCCCCGAGAGCGTCGGCCTCGGCGGCGGCACGGGCCCAGTCCCCTTCGGCCTCGGCGAGCCGCACGCGCGCGTACCGCCCGCGCGTGGCGGCGTCCACACCGTGCGCCTCCTCCCGCTCCAACTCCTCGTACGCCTCGACGACCCCTCGCCACGCCGCGGCCCCGTCAGCACCCTCTTCGGCGATCCGGGCCCGCACGTAACGCCGCCGCGCCCGGACGTCGGCCCACTGCTCGTCCATCACTTCGTAGACGCCGAGCGCGTCCTGCCACCGTCCGTCCAGTTCGCGGGTGCGGGCGAGGGCGTAGTGGTAGAGGTGGGCGGGTTCGTCCACGGGGGTGGTGCCGGATGCGGGGGGTGCGGGCGGCGGGCCGGGCGGGAGCGGTGCGCCGCGCAGCGGCGGGGGGAAGGCGCGGGCGTGGATCTCACAGGCCCTCGCCCAGTCGCCCGCCTCCTCCGCCCTGCGGCCTTCCGCCTTGCGGCGCAGGGCGGCCACCGTGCCCTCGCGGGCCTCGTCCGGTACACCGGTGAGGAGGCCGAGGACCGCCGCCCAGTCGGCACGCCGATCGGCGGCCACGCGCGCGCGTGCGTAAAGGCGCCGCACGCCGACCTCGCCCTGCGCGTACGTGTCGGGCAGCCGCCCGAATCCATCGATGACCCCGCCCCACTCGCCCCGCTCGTCGGCGGCCCGCCCGCGGGAGTACAGCACCCGGTCCGGTACGTCCGTCAGCTCGGAGGGCAACCCGGCGAAGTGGGCGAGCGCCTGCGCCCAGCGGCCCTGCTCCTGGCAGAGCCGGCCCTCGGCGTACGCGCGCAGATGGAGCGTGTCGGAGGGCAGACCGCCCCCGGCGTCACCGTCGGCTGCTTCCCCGAATGCCTTCGCCGCCGCGCCCCAGTCACCCGATGCCATCGCCGACCGGCCCTGCACATAGCGTCGGAGCGGCCCCGTGGCACGGTACTCGCCCGGCAGGGGCGCCAGTTGGGCCAGCGCGGCCGTCCAGTCGGCGGACTCCGCGGCGGCGAGGGCGCCCTCGTACGCGCGGTGGCGCAGCTCGCCGAGCCACGGCTCCGCGTCCCAGCCCCGCGCGGCCGCCGCCGACAGGTCGGTGACCGCGTCCACGACGCGGTCCGCGTCCGCCGCCGCACGCCCCCGCGCGTACAGGAGCCGCACCCCGCTGTCGAGGAAGCCGTCCGCCGAGCCGTAGCCCGTCACCGCCGCGGCCCACGCGCCCGCCGCTTCCGCCGTCCGTCCCTCGGCATACGCGCACCAGTCGGCCCGCTCGGGCCCCGCCTGCGCGAACGCCTCCCGCGCGCCCGGCCAGTCCCCGTCCCGCGCCGCCGCCCGGCCGCGCGCGTAGGCAGCCCGCCCCGCCGCGTCCTCCAGATCCGCGCACGCCCCGTACGCGGCCAGCGCGGCGGGCCAGTCCTCGCTCGCCTCGGCGGCCCGCCCCGCCACGTACGCGGCCCACGCCGCGGCCGTACCGTGGCCGGGGCGCAGCGCCAGGACGGCGGCGTACCCCCGCGAGGCCGCCGCCCAGTCGCCCGCCTGCCGCGCCCGCTCGGCGGCCTCGCAGGTCCGCGCCACGTGCAGTTCGTCGCGGGCGGCCGCGAGCCGCTCCACCACGTCCCGCAGTCCGCCGGGCCGCGCGGCGAGCACGTCCTCGTAACGGCTGATGGCGGTGGGCCAGTCCGCCGACGCCTCCGCGGCCCGCGCCTCGTCGACGAGCGCGGCCAGGCGCTCCAGCTCGGCCACCTCCGCCTCCAGGCAGCCCGGCACCGCGCCCGGCAAGGCCCGCCGGACTACGTCGAGTTGGGCCACGGCGGCGGCCGCGTCCCGCTCCCCGGCGAGCAGCGCGCACAACTTGTCGACCTGGGGCCAGGCCAGCTCGAAGTCGGCCTCGGCCCGCATCCGGCGCTGCTCATCGGCGTAGCTCTCGGCCGGTGTCCGCAGGATCCGCTGCACCTGCGCCCACTCGCCCCGGTCCCGCTGGAAGCGCGCCGCGCCGATCAGGACGGCCGAGCCGACGTGGCCGACGGGGCTCTGGAGCGTCTCCAGCGCGTGCGCGCCCTCCAGCAGCGGGTCCGGCTCCGCCCGGTCCCGTACCTCCCGTGCCTTGAACAGCCACCCCTGCCGGCAGCCCTCGTGCAGGAACAGCGTGGGCGTCGCCCACTCCACCGCCGTGTGCTGCGGCATGTGGGAGATGCGCAGCCGCGCCGCGGCCACCGACTCGTCGACGGTCCTGTTGGCCGCGATGCCCTTCAGCAGCTCCGGGCTGAACGCGCCCGCCGATGCATCGCTGACCAGCCCCCGCATCGCCACCACCGCGGGCACGCCGCCGCCGATCAGCGCCTGCGCGAGCCCGGAGAAGGGTTCGAGGTGCGAACTGTCCGCGCCGAAACAGAGGTTGAGGGCGACCAGCCGCAGCCGACGGGACTTCAGCAGGATCCCGCTGAGCAGATCCGCGGGCACCCGGTCGCTGCCACCGCTCTCCGTCTCCAGGGCCACCACGCCCTTGCCCAGCTCCTGGTCGTACTCGCCGTGCGCGATCAGTACGACGGCCGTGGGGAGTTCCTGATCCTCGGCGAGCGCCGACTCCAGACCCGCGCGCGTGGCCCGCTCGAGCACCCTGGTCTTCACGGCGACATCGGGCAGATCGTGGCGCAGGGCGGCCACCTCCGCCGACGTCCGCAGCTGGGCGAGGTCCTTGGGGGAGGCGCAGGCCACCACGAGCCGGATCACGCTCGGCTCGTCCGTCGGCCCCGGCAGCCGCTGTCCGAGGGACCCGCCCGGCAGGGAACGCGCCAGCGAGTAACCGTGGTTGAGGGCGAAGGCCTGCTGCGGGCTGCCGGGCGGCCCGCACAGCGACTCCACGGGGAGGTCGCGAAGCTCGGGCGGCAGGTCGAAGCGGAGCCGGAGCCCGCGCTGCCGCGACATTCCCTGCGCGCGGTCGTACGCGGCCTCGACACAGGCGCCGACACGGGTACCGATCCCCTCGCGGTCCTCGCCCTCGGCCCCCTGGCGGTCCTCCTCGTGCCCGCTCTCCTCCGGTTCCTTGCCCTCGCCGCCGAACAGCAGGCGGAACACCCCGCGCCCCAGCTCCCGCAGCTGCGTCACGGTGTGCAGTTCGCCCATCGGGGCCAGGCAGAGTTCCGCCGCGATCAGCCGGTCCCACTGCTCGCGGAGCGCCGCGGGCTCCGCGCCGACCGTGATGATCTCGGCGGCGGCCGCCGGGCCGTTGGCGGTCACGAGATAGCGGTCACCGCCGACGCGGCGGACCCGGATGCGCAGTTCCTCGTAGGTGAGCACGGCCGTCACCGCTCGCTCTCGTCGGGCTGCCACATCACGTGGTCGAGGTCGGCGACGGCGGCTTCCCGCTGGTCCTCCAGGTCGGGGTCGTCGGGGAAGTGCTCCAGGGCGGCGGTGAGCTGGTCGATGGCCTCGCGCAGGGTGTCCCGGGCGCCGGACAGGCTGCCCGAGCCCCAGCGGGCGGCGGCCAGGCGGCGCAGCACGATGCCGAGGCTGACCTGGGTCCGCAGCAGGTGCGGGTTGAACGCGACGGAGCGGCGCAGGTCGGCGGCGGGCTGGTCGAGCGGCGCGTCCTCCTCGTTGGCCACGGAGATGCCCCGGTCGGCGAGGACTCGGGCCAACTGGCCCTCCAGTCGGCCCCGTTCGTTCGCGCCGATCACCGAGCGGGTCGCCTCCAGGGTGGCCACCGCGCGGGTCAACCGTCCTTCGTAGTGCGCCGCGCGGGCCGCGCCGAGCGCCATGTCGACGATGGCGGTCTGCGTCTCGCGGTACCGGTCCAGCTCCCGGCTGTGGACCAGGGCGCGGCGCCAGTACGCGGCGGCCGCCGTGAAGTCGGGCCGTTCGGCGGTGAGTTCGTCGCGCCCCATGCTGAGCCGTGCCTCCAGGGCCAGGCCGCGCGCGTCGAGGGAGAGCCTGCGGTGCCTGTCCGGAAGCCCGGCGTAACCGGGGTTCAGCTCGTCGAAGCGCGCACAGTCCGGCTCGCACACGGCCGCCGCCCCGGGCCCACCCCGCGCGCGACAGCTCGGGCAGCGCAGCTCGGACAGGGCGGCGAGGGCGTCGCCGGGCTTTCCGAGACCCAACAGCAGCTGGGCGAAGCCCAGTTCGGAGAAGGCGTAGGTGAGGGAGGTGTACGTGGTCGGGGCGCCGACGGCGGGCGTGCCCTCGACGGGGTTAAAGCCGTCCACCCGGGGCGCGTGGCCCGGCTGCGTGGCGGTGTACGCGGCGCCCGTGTGCAGCGCGCGGGCCTCCTGAGCCGCGGCGAACGCGCCGAACTCGGCCGACCTGCCCAGTTCCGCGATGCGCAGCGGCCCGCAGAAGAGGGGCACCCCGCCACCCTGCGCGGAGGGGAAGCCGCCCACGGCGGCGAGCAACTTCGCGGCGTCGGCCTCCCGCTGGAGCAGCGGTCCCGGCGCTACGCGCGTACCGGCGTCGTCGGGCATGCGCCGCTCCAGCGCCTCGCGCAGACCGGCGCGCAGGGCAGGCACCAGGGAGGCCTCCACCGCCACGCCGTACCGCCGGGCCGCGGTGGCGCGGGCCCGCTCCCAGAACCCCGCGTCGTGCAACACGGAAGCCCAGGCGGCGATACACCTCTCCCACTGGGGACCCCGCTGCCCGCCGGGTGAGTTGAGCAGGGCCAGCGCCAGGGTGTGGGTGACCCTGTGGGCGGTGGGGTCGCGCCGGGAGGCCTCGCCAAGAAGCTCCACGGCGGCGGCACGCCGGCCGCCGCGCACGAGCACCACGGCGTACAGCGGAACGAATCCGCCCGGCTCCGGGTCGAGGCCGCGGGCGGCGTCGATCAGCGCCCCGGCCCGCGCCCAACCGGCGCACTCCCGTGCGGGGTCCGCGCCACGCTCGCTCATCAGCCCCTGGAGCGCGGCCTTGCGCAGCCGCAGCGCCACCTCGCGCGCGGGGCGGCCCGAGAGCGCCGCCATGACGCAGCGGGCCTCGTCGTCCAGCGGGGCGATGCGGGAGGCGGCGCGCAGATCGCTGAGGGCGGCATCCGAGGCGCCCGCGCGCGCGTGGACGTACGCGCGTTGGATCAGGCTGCGACGGTGCGGGACGGCGCAGGCGAGCGCGGCGGTGAGGTGGCGCTCGGCGGCGGCGAGGTCACCGCGGTGCGCCGCCGCGCAGCCCAGCCAGTGCAGCGGCCCGGCAGCCGTGGGCCGCAGCTGCCGCGCCCGCTCGAACTCGACGACGGCCGCGTCGACGTCCCCGGCGGCGAGCCGCACCCGCCCCACCCCGGTC